>DDYL01000076.1:0-590 GCA_002347925.1 Chloroflexi bacterium UBA2235
AGTCCACCATGGCCGTCCTCGCTCAAGCGAACCAGGCACCGCAGATGGCCTTGCAGCTCCTCAAGTAGTTGCGGTTCTCCGTCCGCACCTCATTTCCCCATGAGGCGCGGACGGTTCACTTGCGCTCAGGGTGATTGAGGTTCGGGGTGGCCGCCCCGCCCTCTCTCCGGGTTCGAACGCACCAGGTGGATGCAATCGCATCTTCCTGGTGCGTTCGTGTTTTTACGGGCACTTCGGATGGCGTGACGAGCAGTGCCGGCTATTCGGCTCGCGGTCACGCGATTCGTCCCCGCGGACTGGTGCCAATGATGGCATCGCGAAGTGCCGGCGAGTGCGCCGACGTTCGCAAGAAGTGATTGCGCCGCTCAGGCTCTTCGAAGCCTAATGGTGACACTCCGCTTGTCGGTCTTCCCGTGAGCTTTGGTGGCGCGTAAACAGTCCGGGATGACCCCNNCGCGGCCGCAAATGCTGCGGCGGTTACGTGATCAAACGCGTGAGTGGTGAGCGCTGGTCGGTGGGTCGCGTTGGACAGCCAGAGGGTTTTCGGGTGGGGTTGGCCGGTGAGATCCCTGGCGTTCCCAGGGAGGGAC
>DDYL01000076.1:668-2837 GCA_002347925.1 Chloroflexi bacterium UBA2235
GGCCGCGAATGCTGCGGCAGTGTCGTGATCAAACTTGTGAGTGGTGGGACGCGGATTCTCCTGATTGGTCCTCGTGAGAGTCTCGGAAACGTGTAAACAGTCCGGCATGACCCCAGTAACTCAGCCGCGATAGGTGCGGCAACATTGCGATTGGGCGGGTTGCGTGGCGGGACCCAAATCCGTCCGTTTGGTCCGAGGCGTTTATGGGCGGGGTGCGCTGGCGAGTGCGCCTGCATTGAAAAGACATGCCACGAGTTCCACGCATGGCGCGTGTGAGTGGTTAGACAGGGCTTCGCGCGCGGCAGTTTGGAAAGCGTGTAAACAGTCCGGCATGACCCTAGTTCCTCGGCCGCGATAGGTGCGGCACCATCGCGATCGGACGGGTTGCGTGGTGGGATGGGGGTCTTGCTGAACGGTCCGTGGCGTCTTGCGCGGCGTGCTTTCGTTCCAATCCCGAGATGGCGACGTCCGATCTGACGCGTGCTGGGAAGTCGTTGGCGACAGGTGTTGCCGGCGCGCGCGTCCATGTCGCGATCATCCTGATTGCCCGGCAGGCGTCAGGTGCGGAACACCAGACGCTCGCGTTGGCGCGCGCGCTGCAGTCGCATGTCCGGGTAACGGTCCTGACCTGTGACGAGTTTGCCGGGCTTGTGGCGACCGACCCTTTCCTGCGTGAATACACTCGGGGACTGGCAATCATCGCGCTTGGTCCGGCGTTCCCCGTCGCACCGGCAACGACCGCTTCGGGGCTTTTGGGACGGATCCTGGCCTACCCACGCCTGCAACAGCGTCTCTGGACGGTGTGGAGGCAGCTTCGCCCGGATGTGGTCCATCTCGTGCTGGCGCCGTCATTCTTCGCGTTTGCACCGTGGTTCCTGATGCGTGCCGGCCGGACGGTCATCACGCTTGCCGGCGAAGCGCGCTACATGAGGCATTTCTATGGAACCGCCAAACGACTGGCCGTTCGCTGGGCCATCGCGCGGGCAGATCGGCTGGTGGTGTGCAGTGCCGACGAGTTGGTGAACCTTGAGGTCGTCGCCCCTGGTCATTCGACCCGGGCGACCGTGATCGACAACTTCACCGACACCGCCCGGTATCGACCGGCGGTTGATCCCGCGGTGAGCGAGGCTCATGCGCCCGTGATCATCTACGCGGCGAGGCTTCACCCAGAGAAAGGTGCGAGGCTGTTCGTCGAGGCTATGGCCGAGGTGGTCAAGCGCATCCCGACCGTACGCGCACTGCTCTACGGGCAAGGTGAGGAAGCCGAGGATGTCGAGAGGGCCATTGCAACCCTTGGTCTTGCTTCGGTCATCGAACGGGGTTTTGCGGTGGACATGGCGCCCATCATGGCGCGCGGTTCCATTTTCGTGTCATGCCAGTTGCATGAAAATCTTGGGAGTTCAAGCTTGCTTGAAGCGATGGCTACGGGTCTTGCAGTGGTGGCAACCGATGTTGGAGCGACCCGGACCATTGTGGACGAGACGATCGGTGCGGTGGTCCCTCCAACCGCTAAAGGGATTGCATCAGCGGTTGTCGCGCTATGTCTTGATCCGGCGCGACGGGTGGCCTGTGGGGTCGAGGCGCGCGCGCGGGTCGAGGCACGGTATGGCCCCGAGGGGTACGTCGCGAAGTTGCTGCCGGTCTACGGGCACGTGATCCCGGTCAAGTGACGGTGTACCTGGCAAGTCTGTCACGGAACCGTCGCGTCGGCATTGGGCCGCAAGCTGATCTTGGGATAGTGGCGTTGTTTGACGGCGCGTACGCTTGTACTGGCGCATCCGCCACGTGTCCTGGCAAGTTGAAGATTGCCCGACCGGTGGCGGGTCAGTTGAGAGGAAGCGGAGATGGACGACCGGCGATTGCGTGAGGAGATCACCCCGGAACCCGTATACCGGCGTCGACACGCCATCATGCGGGCTGCGGGCGTACTGCCGATGATCGCGGGGGCGGGCCTTGTGGGTTGTGGCCAGGAAGAAGTGGCCGGACAGGCAGTGGTCCCGACTCCGGGGGGAGAACAGGCGGTAGTCGCAACCCCAGGGTACGAGGAGGTCCTGACCCCGTTCGAGTCGGTCACTTCCTACAACAACTTCTACGAGTTCTCGACCGATAAGGATGCGGTGGCGAAACTTGCACAGTCGTTCAAGACCTCGCCGTGGACGCTGTCCGTCG
>DDYL01000076.1:2876-6579 GCA_002347925.1 Chloroflexi bacterium UBA2235
ATCTCGCGCATCCTCGACAAAGTGATCCCGAACGGTGAGGCGAAGTATCTGCGGTTCGAGACGGTGAAGCGTCCGGACGAGATGCCGGGAATGCGTGGGTTCAGTCCATACGCGTGGCCGTATGTGGAGGGACTGACGCTGGATGAGGCCCGTAACCCGCTCGCGACGATTGCCACTGGCTTGTACGAAAAGCCGTTGCTCGCTCAGAATGGTGCGCCGGTGCGCCTTGTTGTGCCCTGGAAGTATGGATTCAAGAGCATCAAGTCGATCGTGAAGATCGAACTTGTGGCCCGGCAACCGACATCCCTGTGGATGGCGGCAGCGCCGAGCGAGTACGGGTTCTTCGCCAACGTCAACCCGGAGGTTCCTCACCCGAGGTGGACGCAGGCGACCGAACGTCGCATCGGTGAGACGAGACGTCGCCCGACCCTCTATTTGAATGGATACGCCGCTGCCGTGGGTAGCCTCTACGCGGGGATGGACTTGAACAAGAACTTTTGAAGTCTTGGGCACGGGAGTGGGGCGTGAGGCGTAGAAGGACGGTTGGTCAGGGCAGCTCTCTGTACGGGCACAAACCGTGAATGGCATCCGGCACGGGGGCCCGACAGAGGTGCCCCGGCCCCTTGCGGTGGGGGCTGACCAGTCGCCAGCAGATCGCCTCTCAAATGGAGGGCGTCGGGTCCGTCAGCCGCGGTGGCGTGCGGTCGTCCAGGTTGCAGTGCACGCCGGGGCAGTCGTGCCACTTGCGATGCTCATCTGGGACTCATTGACCGGTGGCCTGACGGCAAACCCGATCCAGGCACTCACGGCGCGCACTGGCACGGCGGCACTCGTGTGTCTGGTCCTGTCCCTTGCCGTGACCCCTTTTTCAGGTGTAGGCAGGCAGGCTTGGGTCGTGCCGTGGCGTCGTCCACTTGGCTTGTATGCCTTTTTCTACGCGTCACTCCACATGGCGACGTTTGTCGCACTTGACTACGGTCTCGACTGGTACCTGATCCGGGATACGGTTCTTGAGAAGCGGTACATCGTCGCTGGATCTGGTGCGTTCGTGGCGATGGTGCCACTTGCGTTGACGTCGACCCGCGGGTGGCAAAGGCGTCTTGGTACCCGGTGGCGGAAGTTGCACCGCCTGGCGTACCTCGCGGCGATTCTTGCAGTCATCCATTTCCTGTGGCTGGTCAAGGCCGACATCCGGCAACCCGTGGCGTACGGCGTGGGAGTAGCGGCCTTGCTTGCACTTCGCCTGCCGGGAGTGCGCAGCCGCCTCCGTTCGTGGTGATGCGTGGGAGGTTCCTTGTTCCATCACCCGGAACCGAGGTGCCTCGGGGGCGTGCGTATACTCGGAAACTGTCAGGAGACAGGGAATGAGTGGGTCAGGCAAGCGGCCTCTGCGACTGGGAATGATTGGTTGTGGCCAGATCAGCACCCGGTTCTTCAACCAGGCAGAGGCCCTCAATGCACTTGGCTGGGATGTTCGCTTCGTGGCGACGTGTGCACGGACCGAGGCGAGTGCGAGTGCCAAGGCGGCTGAACGCAACTGTGCCCGCTGGTACACCGATCACCGGCAGTTGCTTGCCGATCCTGACGTTGATGCGGTCGTGATCGCGACGCCCCACGCACTGCATGCCTCTCAGGGGACCGACGCGGCGAATGCTGGCAAGCACATGCTGGTGGAAAAGCCGCTGACGACCAAGTGGGACGATGCCGTCTCCCTCCAGTCTGCGGTGGCTGCCAGTGGCGTGACCTGCATGGCACTCCCGTTTGTGGACACGCCCGCCCTGCTGAAGGCGCTGGAGTACGCCAACGAGGCCTATCTCGGGCGCATCACCGGTATCGAGGCCGAACTCTCCTTCGCCGGTCCGCCACGCAGCAACTGGTACTACGACGCATCCGCCGAGGGCGGGGCCATGATGGACACGATGGTCTACCCGCTGGCCCGCGTGGCGGCGCTGATGGGTCCGGCCTCCCGGCTTACGGCCCGCGTCAACACCCTGATTCCGCACCGACTGACCGGCGATGGCGGACGGGTGGAGTCACAAGTTGACGACCAGGTGAGTGTCCTTCTGGAGTACGAGGGTGGTCAGCACGGAAACGTGCATTCCATCTGGACACGGTCCTACATGACGAACGGGACAGTCCTGCACGGTCGGCATGGGGCCATCTTCCTGGGTCGCTACGGACAGCCACTGGTCATCAAGAGTGATCGTCAGGCACCGCCCGATGGGACAGCGGTGGAATACCTCGGCATCCCGAACTGCTACACGGTCCCGCTTCCGGCTGCCGATGTGACCGGGGAGATCCTGGCCCACTTCGTCCGTGCCATCCGTGGTGAGGCGCCCTTGCACTGCGGTCTGGACATCGGGATGCACATCGCCGAACAGCAGATGGCCGCTTATGAATCCGCCCGGACGGGCCGGGCCATCGACCTGAAGACGCGGTTCGACCTCTGGTGGCCCCGCGAAGCGTCGGCGATGACCCTGTCTGATGGGTGGCATTGACGGACAACGAGTGCTGTTCAGGCGTTGAACAGTGAAAATCTCACGATTCGGTCGTTCTGGCCAGTGCTATATTCGTGGGAACGTCATCGGTTCTGGTGGCGGCGCAGATGGCGTGGTCCGGGGGATGAAGTGATCAGTTCGATGACAGCAGTTCGGGCAGCACTGGTCGCGATGATCTGTGTTGGCGTCGGCAGCCTGATGCACGAGCAGGGGACGTATGCCCTGTTCGCCGCTCAAGCCACAAATCCGGCCAATAGCTTCCAGGCCGGGACGCTCAAGATGTCGAACAGCCGGGCAGGGACTGCGTTATTCTCGACGTCTTCGGGGGACGGAGTGGTCAACCCCGGAACGCAAGTGACGAGTACCGGAGGGACCCAGGTGTTCGCACCGTTGAACCCTTCCATGGCTTCGTATGCGTCGCCGACGCTTCCGGGTGCAACACCACCCATCCTCCCTAACAATTCTGGCTTCGCGGTCACAGGTACCGGTGGCATTGCTCCGGGCATGATGCTTGTGAACTCGGTGACGGTTGGAAATGTGGGCACACTCTCGGCCGGCCGTGTCCGGCTGACGGTGCCGTCGATCACCTTGACGAACAACCCAGGGGCGAACTGCGACGCAAGCAACGCCCTGAGGGTCAACAATGAAGATGTCTGTGGCCGAGGGCGTCTCACCGATGTGTTGCGGGTGACGGCCTTCTACCTTGCCGGTCAGGGGCGCGCCGTCTGTGTGCTGGGTGCGCCTGAGTTGCAGGGACGCGTCGTGGCTGCCACGAACGACGGGGAGGCCATTGCCGCGTGCGCCGGGAACACCTTGGGGGCGTCCCTCGTCGTAGCGGCGAACTCCGCAAGCGGCACCTTTGCGTTGGCGCCATTGTCCACCAGTTCCATCGCCATCGATGCCGCATCGGTGTCGGGAGATCGGATTAGTCCGGCGCTTGCCTCCGGGATCATCGTGAAGAACTACCGGTCCAACGGCACAGGCATCGGCACCGTCGTCGATGATTGGGAGGCAGGCTTGCAGCGGGCAATCACCTTCGCGGTCGCCTTTGATCCGGCTGCAGACAACAGGTATCAGGGCGCGCGTGCGTCGGTCGATATCAGGTGGGATAGCACGTCCTTGGTTGGTGCACCCGCGAGCGGTGTTGATACGGGCGTCGTGGTTGGAAGCGGGACCGTTTCCGGGACGCTTTCCGCACCCGGGAT
>DDYL01000076.1:6670-17014 GCA_002347925.1 Chloroflexi bacterium UBA2235
CCGGGAAATTACGCCGTGACGTCTGTTGTAGACGATGTACCGGTCTACCGAACCATCAGCGTGAATGCCGGTGCAACCACGACGGTGGCCCTCGAGGCTTCGCCTGTTGAGACCCGTACCGTAACGATATCCCCGGCGGGGGCCGCGACCGGGACGTGGACAGTCGAGGTTGGCGTGTTGACCGGTAACGCGTATGCGAACGGCGTTCAGCCGACGTTTGTCGGGGTTGGTCTCCAGTCCCAGACGGTGACCAATAACACCTTGTCTGTCAAGTACCGCCCTGCGGATGTGTCGACGACCTCGGTGATGATCCGGAAGGACACGGCTCCCCAACTGTGGTTCCAGACCCCGATGTCGTCGTTGCTTGCCAACGGCACGGTCACGGTCCCGACGTTGTCGGTTTCCAACCTGTCGTGTACTGGACAGACCTGCACTGCTGGGGTGGGGGTTAGCCCTGCGGCGAACGGGTGGTTCAATGCCACATTGAGCCGGAGTGGCTTCAATCTCGCTTCCACTGGGTCAATCAACAACGGATCAGGTTCGGCAACGTTCAGTACAACGGCCACGGGTACATTCAACCTGGATGTCACGGCAAATGTGTCTACGCAGGACGGGAGCAACTGGTCACCGTTCACGGTCACGAAGCAGGTGACCATTCCAGCTACCGCACCGTGATCACGCAGCTGCCGGGGCCACCTCGTCTGGAGGGTGACCCCGCCAGTGACTTCGTTCGCTTGTTAGCATCCCCGGAAACCGTTGCGCCCCGCACCTTCGTTGGTGGTCAGGACCGCACGGACTTTCGGGGGGAAGATGTCCGAACTGATTGAACGTGGCGTGGGTTCACGCCTGACGCGGCGAGGTTCACTTTCAAGCTTGGTTGCGGTTTTCGGGGGATCCGCAGTGCTTGCCGCCTGTGGTGGCGAGTCAGCGCCGGCAGCGGCTCCCACTGCAGCCAAGGCGGCCCCGACCGCGGCGGCCGCGGCGACGACCGCTCCCGCCCCTACNNACGCCAACCGCGGCTCCCAAGCCGGTAACAATCAAGGTCACGGCCCGAACCGTCTCCGAGGCAGAGATGTGGGATGTCCGGATCCCGGTCTTCCAGAAGGAAAACCCCGGGATCACGGTCGAGAAGGACCTGAACGACGGCGACATCATCGCCAAGATCACGACCCTGATCGCGGCCGGAAGCATCGGGGATGTCGTTCACACCCACCCGTCCCAGGCACAACCTCAACGTCTCTACCTCGCGAAGTCGATGAAGGACCTTGACGCACTCATCGCACGTGACAAGGTGGATCTCAAGCAGTGGTATCCCGCGGCGATTGACGCCGGTCGACTGGACGGCAAGGTCATCTCGCTTCCCTTCAAGGGGAAGATGGCTGCGGTTGCGTTCTTCTACAACAAGACACTGTTTGACCAGGCGGGGGTCAAGGTTCCTGATGCCAATACGACGATGGCTGACGTCATGGAGGCCGCCGTCAAGCTGACCAAGCCCGATGGGTCACAGTGGGGGATCGCCACCACCTTGCCGAAGGATTCGCGCACGCTTACTGGCACGTTGCGTCGGTGGAATGCCGAACTTCTCGACAAGGAAGCCAAAAAAGGCATGCTTGCGAGCACTGAGGCGGGTGCAGCGTTCGCGTGGTTCTACGATGCGTTCCACAAGCGCAAGGTGGCCGACCCGAAGGCGGATATCCAGAAGCTGTTCGTTGAGGGCAAGGCTGCGATGCTGATGAACCTCGACTTCAACGTGAAGACGGCGATTCACCCGGCCGCAAAGCAGTTTGGCTACGAGTACAGTGCAATCCTTGCCCCAAAGGGGCCGACCGGCCGGCGTGGTGGGATCTGGGTGCCGGATGCGCTGCAACTGTCGGCGACTTCGCCGAATCCCGACCAGGCCTGGAAAGTCCTGCAGTTCCTTGCAAGCAAGGACACGGGTCTCGCATTGGCAATGCAGAAGACGGGCTCGACAACGCCGGGCGCGCGTCCCGACGTGTACAACGATCCGAAGTTCGTGAACCACGAGGTCTTCCCGAAGATTCTTCAGGAACTCGACCGGGATGCGAACGAACTTGGCGAGACCTACCAGGTGCCGGGGAACTACAAGATCACGGAGTTCAACAAGGCCCTCGGCGACGCGGTCAACAAGGTCTGGGAGAACCAGGGCGAACCGACACCGTCGTACCTGAAAGCGTTGAACGACGAATTGCAGAACATTCTCGACCTGCCCCGCTAGGCTCGTTCGGGTCTGGAGATAGTTGAGTCGAGGCCCCGATCCGGTTTCGGACAGGGGCCTCGCTTCGTCTCGTGGATGCGCTGGTCAGGATGCGACCCGGATGACCAGTTTCCCGAAATTCTCACCGGAGAACAGGCGCACAAAGGCTTGAGGTGCGTTCGCAAGGCCGTCAACGATGTCCTCGCGGTACCGCACCTGCCCGGACTGGACGCGCGGGGCGACATCCGCAAAAAAGATGGGGAATGTATCCGGGTGATCGGAGATGATGAACCCTTGCAAGGTGACCCGGTTGGATAGGAGCGGGCCGAGGTTCAGCGGTGTCTGGTCCTCGCCGTTGTAGCGGCTGATGAGGCCACACAGGGGAATACGCGCGCCCTGGTTGAGGTTGGGCAGGACCGCGGCCAGGGTCGCGCCGCCAACATTCTCGAAGTAGATGTCGATCCCATCTGGGCAAGCCTGCTGCAGGACATCCGTAAGAGATGAGACATCGTGTGACCGGTGGTTGACGCAGGCATCGAAGCCTAGGTCATGCACGGCGTGTGCGCACTTGGCATCGGACCCGGCGACGCCGACGACACGGCAACCGGCGAGGCGTGCAAGTTGTCCAACTACGCTGCCGACGGCACCGGTAGCGGCTCCGACGACAACTGTCTGGCCTGCCTGTGGCCGTCCGATCACGTTCAGGCCGTACCACGCGGTCTGCCCGGGCATGCCGAGGACACCGATGGCGGTACTGATTGGCGCCAGGCTCGCGTCGACAACGCGGACGGATCGCGCGTTGAGGACGGCGAACTCCTGCCAACCGCCCCCGCCGGTCACGATGCTTCCGACGGCAATCGATGGGTCATTGGATGCGACCACTTCGCCAACCGTGCCCCCGGGCATGACGGCGTTGATTGGGGTTGGAGCGGCGTACGACTTCCCGTCGTTCATGCGTCCCCGCATGTAGGGATCGAGCGACAGGAAGTGTGTCCGAACGAGCAGTTCGCCCGGTCCGGGATGGGGCACTGGAGTCTCGACGATCGCGAAGTCTTCTGGTTGGGGCAATCCGTTTGGGCGTCGGCGGAGTTGGACCTGCCGGTTCATTGTGGTCACTTCATTTCCTCATTCCAGTGCATTGTGCGGTCGAGGTGGACAGCGCGAGGCTGCGGTACCGGGTTACCGGGTATATACTCCCGGCAACTGAATACACGTTGGTGGCTGTGTTGGCCACCCGCGCCATGGGTAATCGCTCCGGGACCGGGGTGAGACGTGGGGGAAGTCGGTCAAATGCCGACGCTGTCCCGCAACTGTAGTGCGTCCGTGGTAGGAGCAGGCGGGTTTCCGTCGTGCTGACTACGGTGCAAAGTCAGGTTACCCATCCCATGGCACGCTGCGTACCTTCGCGAGAAAGGGTTGACGCTGCACATGGACAGGGCATTGCCCTCGCCGCTTTTCCCCGGATCTGACACCGCGCGCCGCCACGTCTCGTGGCCAACTCGTCCGATCCAGATACTCAGGCGCCTTGGGTTGGCGTTCCCCACGGTCAGCTTGGTCGTGGTGCTGTGCACCGGCCTCGTGGGGGCCGTGGTTGCAGGTGTTGCGTGGGGCGCGGTGGTGATCCCGACCCACGTGGTCGTTGGGGTGATCTCCAACCACCTTGGGCTGACCACTATGGCGGCCACTTGGTCGCCCGCGCAAGATGCCATCGTGTGGCAAGTACGGTTTCCACGGGTGCTGGGTGCCGCGCTTGCCGGCAGCGCACTTGCAACCAGTGGGGCACTTTTCCAGGGACTGTTCCGGAATCCGATGGCGGATCCGTTTGTGTTGGGTATCTCGTCGGGGGCGGCGTTTGGGGCGACCCTCGCGCTGCTCGTTGGGCCGGCCGCGGGTTTCGTGGCGGTTGGCTTCCTTGCCCCGACGGCGGCAGGCGTCCAAGCGATGTTCGTACCAGCGGCTGGTGCGGTCGGTGCGGTTGCCACGGCTTTCGTGGTCTTTCGGATATCCCGACGTGGCGCTGGGTTTCTGCTGACCGACCTCTTGTTAGCGGGCTTTGCGGTCGGGTCGATGTTGACCGCGGCGACGACCGCAGTGCTGGTGCTGAACGACCAGATGGCAGTGCGTCTCCGTCTCGTCTTCTCGTGGCTGGCAGGTGGCATCGCGGTGAACGGCTGGGGGCACTTGGCCGTCGCCGCGCCGGTCGTCCTGATTGGCCTCGGCGTCGCATATGCCCTTGCGCATTGGCTTGACCCGTTGGTCCTTGGTGAGGCCGGAGCGGCCAGTGTCGGTGTGCCGGTGGCGATGACCATCCGGGTAACGCTCGCGACGGGTGCGATTCTGGCGGCCTCGGCCGTGACGCTTGGCGGCCTGATCGGCTTCGTCGGCTTGTTGGTACCACACATGCTTAGACGCTTGACGGGGCCGTCGAACCGGAGGCTCTTGCCGGCGTGTGCTTTTGGTGGGGGCGCCTTTCTCGTGACTGCCGACCTGTTGGCGCGCTACGTCTTGGCGCCTGTCGAATTGCCGGTGGGCATCCTCACCGCAATGGTCGGTGGCCCGGCCTTCCTGGTTATTTTGCGTCGCGCGCGGCGGGCGTCCTGATGGCCGAGGCAACCCGCGTGCATGGTCCCCGGGGCTTCCGCCTCGAGGGTGTCGCTGCCACGTACGACACTTCAGGCGCGGAGGCGTTGTGCGGCGTCTCGCTGACGATTGAACCGGGTGAGTTCGTGGCTGTCGTCGGTCCGAACGGGGCCGGCAAGTCGACGCTTCTTCAACTGTTGGCCGGTTTGGTGGAACCGTCGCGGGGCACGGTGACCCTCGATGGTGTGGCGTTGCGTGACCATCGACGTCGCGATCTTGCGCGGCGCATCGCATGGTTGCCGCAGCGACTCGAACCGGCCTTTGACATCACGGTCGCGGATCTCGTTGCCCTCGGGCGCACCGCCCATCGTTCGCTCTGGGGCGGTGACGACGATGCCGACCGGCGTGCGATCGACGGCGCGCTGGCAGCGACCGACACCACCGAATTCCGTGGCCGCCTTGTGCAGGAACTCTCAGGGGGCGAACGGCAACGGGTCGCCCTGGCGATGTCGCTTGCCCAGGCGCCAGAGGTCCTCCTCTTGGACGAACCGACCACCCACCTCGACCCGGCACATGCCCAGGGCCTCCTCGACGTCGTGGCGCGCAAGCACCTCGACGAAGGCCTGACCGTGGTTGCCGTGTTCCACGACCTGAACCTTGCCGCGTTGGCGGCGGGGCGTGTGGTCGTCATCAATGACGGGCTGGTTGTGGCCGATGGTCCGCCCGCCCTCGCTCTCGCCCCAAGCGTGCTGGCCCAGACATTTGGGCCGGTCATGCATACCGTGACGCATCCCGTCGTTGGGGTGGCGCAGGTTCTGCCTGCGCGTGCCCCCCAATCAGTCTTGCCTCTGGAGATTTCCCGATGACCCTTGAGAACCGTCGCGGCGCGCTTGCGTCGCTAGTGCGTACGCTCGCCGTCGCACTCGCATTGCTGTTGCCTGTACCCGCTGTTCTTGCCGACCGAGCGCCGATTGCGCCAGCCTCATCAGCGGCAGGTGTGCTCGGCGCGACGACCTATCCGCTGTCGCTGGTCGACGACGACGGGCGTGCCGTCACCATCGCAAAGGAACCGCGTCGCATCGTTTCAGCGGCTCCAAGCACCACCGAGATTGTGTTTGCGGTGGGGCTGGGCGACCGCGTCGTCGGAGTCACCGACTTCTGCGACTATCCGGAGGCCGCCCAATCCGTGCCGAAGATCGGCGGGTTCAAGCCGAACCTTGAGGCGATCATTGGGGCGCAGCCAGACGTCGTGCTCGCGGTGCGAGGCTTCCCTGCCGAAATCATCGCCAACCTTGAGGTGATGAAGATTCCGGTGGTGATCCTGAACCCGGTGGACTTCACAGGTGTGCTCGCAAACGTCGAGAGGGTCGGGGATATCGGCAACGCGCACGATGCAGCAACGAACTTGGTGACGTCGTTGCGCCGACGTTGGGATGCCGTCGAAGCAAAGGCGAAAGGGGCTGCCGGTCGCCCCCGTGTTCTCTTTGAGATTGACGCCTCTTACCCCGGGAGCATCATGGCTGCCGGGCCGGGCACCTTCATCGACGCCATGCTGAAGGCGGTGGGTGCGGACAACGCCGTGGCGCCTGTGGCCGGGGGGATGCAGTACCCCAGCGTCAGTGATGAGGCGGTGCTTGGCCTCGCGCCGGAGATGGTAATCCTCGGCGACGCGCCGTACGGCCAAAGCGTCGAGGCGCTGGCGGCGAGGCCAGGGTGGGACGTCGTCCCGGCGGTGCGTGATGGGCGCGTTGTCACGCTGAGCCAGCGCGAGGTTGATGTGACGAGTCGGCCGGGACCGCGGATCGTCGACGGCCTTGAGGCGGTCGCACAAGTAGTGCGCCCGGAACTCTTCGGGCCGTCGGACACATCACGCTAGTTTCAGCGAGGTGTGGCGCGCGTCAGGACCACCGGGCGAGGCGGTGGCGGATGCGTGCTACACCCCGATAGCCGAGGTGGGCGACCTGCCGGATACCCGGCAGCGTCATGGCCCGCCCAAGGATTGCGAGGCGTGGTGACGCCCGCAGCAGGCGTGCGATGGCGTCCGCGCCGCCCCACTCGCGACCGGTGCTGTCGCGCACGATGATCTCCCCGGACGTGCGTACCGGATCCAGTCCCCATGCTTGATGGGTATCCGGCAGGGCGGTCGACACGGTTCTCACCACCTTCCCAAGATGGCGCCCGATAAGGCTTGCCTGGCTGGTGCAGAACGCACATGTTCCGTCATAGAAGACGGTCAAGCTTGCGCCGTCATCGGGGCTAGCATCCAGTCCAGACCGTGGGTTCCCACCCGCTGCTTNNTGCTTCCGGGTGCTTGGTGTCTGCCCTGGGCACCGGACCCTGATCAGTGCTTGTGACCGGCATGGTCATCCACGTCGTGCGAGTGGTCAGCATGATCCTCGGGGCCATGTCCGTGCGAACCGTGGTCGCCATGGGCGTGGTCGCTGTGGTCCCCGTGGCGCCTTTCGGCGTAATGGTTTGCCAGGAGGTCGTCGCCCCACTCGGCGTCGAAGTCGCGCCAGACGGTGTGGATGTGGTTGGCACCATTCTGGGTGTTGTCGTACTCGACGAGGAACCCTGGTCCCTGAAGGCGGTAGTAGTGGGGATCACCGACATGTTCACCACCGGCCCAACCGAAGTGGATGTGACCGGTGCCGTCCCGGGCGATGCGGTCCAGTTGGTGGTCGGCGAGGGCTTCGGGCATGCGCCGGGCATAGGTCTCGATGAGGGTGTGCAAGAGATGTTGCTGATCCTCGGTCATTGATGACGCGGCGAGGCCGATCGCGGTTTCCCGGGTGACGTTCCGTTGAAAGGTGGTCAGGATATCGCGGGGTGCCTCGGGCAGGATGATTGCGCGGTGACGCTGCGCGTGGTCAAGCATCGTGACGAGGCGTCGACCGAGGTCTTCCTCGAGGGCGAGGACGCGGAAGCCGGCCATTCCTGCAAGGCCGGAATCGGACAGTCCGTGAGCCGGGACCTTCCCGGGGTTGGATCCGAAGAACTGCGGTGCACTGGCGATCCCGCCGGCGATGAGGAAGTTCAGGGAGATGTGGTGACCTTCGACGCGCCATCCCCAGGGTTCGGTGTCTGACGGAGTGCCGAATACCGTGAAGTGATAGAGATCAGGATCGCGCGGGTTGTTGCGTGCCGGACCTTCGAGTTCCGCGAGAACCGCTTCGAGGGACATGATGGCCAGGGCCTGACCGTAGGCGCGTTCGCTCAGGCCGGTGGCAAGGAGGCGGAAGGCGAGCTTCTGCTGTCCGCCACTGAGTTCACGCAGGGACAGTCCGGATCGGGTCCGGGGGATGTAGTGCCAGTTCTTCCGCTCATCGTCGGCGACGGTGTAGATGGCGTGGCTCCGCTGACCGGGCGTCAGTGACGACAGCCAGGTGGTGGCCGCCTCGCCCATGCGGTGCGCCAGGGCGGAGAGTGGACTGATGGTGGCACTCGCCCGGTGGGTCTGCGCCCACGTTGGCGAAGAATGATTGCTCGCGGGAGATGTCATCCGCGCGTCCTCTCGTGATTGGGGTACTCGGTTAGGAAAACCAGTCTACCCGAGCAACGGCAGGGATCGTGCCAGTGAGGTGGCTTCGAGACAGAACAAGCCATCGAGGGCGCCATTGTTCTCAGGTGGGCGTGCGTGACCGATTGCACGAGCGTCGGCACTTCCGATGGGTGTGTGACCGGATGCGTGATTGCCGGGCCGATATCGTGACGCGGCCTGCTATGTTCATGAGGAACTCATACTTGCGAGCGGTTCCCAAACGGGGCAACGGCAAGTCCCCATCCCATCTCACCTTATTTGAGTGCGGTTCGGTTACCACGCACTGGAGGATCGCGGCATGACAGGCACGCAGGCGTCCAACCCCCAGACTGAACGGTTTGCAGAGGTCCTTCCCGGCATATGGCGATGGAATGACGGGGTTTCGGTTGACAGGGTTGGCACGGCGGTTGCTTCGCCCGACGGATGGATCCTGATCGATCCGCCCGAGATGCCGGATGAACTGGTGGCAGTTGTCACTCGTGACGCGTCAGTGAACGCCATCCTGCTGACCGATCCGCGGCTTGCACCACTGGCTTCGGGTTGGCGCGCACGCGGTGCACTGACGTGGGCGGCGGGTGATCCGGCGCATGTTCCGCACGGCGTGGACCGCGTGTTCACGCCCGGGCATCCGGGGGACTTGCCTGGCGGTATCCGGGTGGGAGTTCTGCCGGCCCCTGAACACCTCTCGGCTGGGATATCCGCTGACGGCAATGGCCATGACCAACCCCTAGGGGCATCCTCCGGTTCGCACGGGCTTGCCTTGGAGGCTGAGACGTGGAACCAGGTTGCGTATTGCTGGACGGTCCAGCTTCCCAAGGCGGCTGATGGTGCTGGTGGAGTGGCTTGGATTGCCGTGACCGGCGATGCCCTCAACGTTGCTGGACAGACGCCCTACTTTGACGAACCACCGGCGGGTTCCCGGTTCGCCACTGAAGGGCGCACGATTGAATGGCATCAGGCGGTCTTGAGGGCATTGCAGGCGCTGGCGCCGGATGTCCTGCTTCCCGGGAGGCACGGTCCCTTTGACGAGGCGGTTGCGAGGTCGACGGGATATGCCGGGCACATCGGGCGTCCGTCGCATGTTCGCCGTGCACCGCCAGTGGTGGGACCGCGGTTCGGGATTGGCCAGGCGGGGCGTGTCCTTGCCGACACGGTGGCGTCACCGGTGATCCGGCGACTTCCCGTTGAGGTTGCTTCTTTGGAAGGGGTGTTCGACCCCCTTGCGTGGGTTGCCGAACCGTGGGCGTGCACGTCGTGCGGGACCCGCACGGAACCGTTGCCGGCGACGTGCGGTGGCCCGCCGATCCCGCGCCTGTGCCCTGATTGCCGGGTGGCAACGCGCGCGGAACTTCCGGAAGTACGGATGATGGTCTGCGGTGGTGGGTGCTGCACCCGTGAAGGTGCGCGCGCGCTTGTGAGTGCGCTCCGGCGTGAAGTCGTGGCGAACCGGATTGACCGGTCAGTTGCCATCGTGCCGGTGTCGTGCATCGGGGAATGTTCGATCGGGCCGTTCCTGCGGGTGGCTGACGCCCGTGGCGCCGAAGTCCCAGTGGCGGCCCGCTTGCGTGCAACGCTTACCGAGACGGCACGGGACTTGGCGGCGGAAACGGGTGAAGTGATCGATGCTGCCAGTGATGCGGTGCTTGAAAAGTGGATCCCGATGGTGCGCCCGCAGGACGGAGCCTCGCTGGTTCGCGAACTGGCACCGGCACTCCGGGGGACGGTTGGATAGGCGCTTCGGGAATCGTCTGGCCCGCGGGGCAGGAAGGCGGCCTATAATCGGCGCGGCCCCGGGTGGGCCACCTGAGTGAGAGGAACCGGTGACGATGGCGGAGATGTATCTGGTTGCGCCCGACCCGTTGGAAACGCTGACGGCGGCGATCTTCAGTGCGGCGGGAACGCCGGCGGACCTGGCAGCCGAGGTGGCGAACCATCTGGTGAAGGCGAACCTCTCCGGTCATGACAGTCACGGGGTGATCCGGATTCCGGCGTACCTGACACAGATCGA
>DDYL01000076.1:17039-25302 GCA_002347925.1 Chloroflexi bacterium UBA2235
ATGCGGAAGGCGACCGAGGCCGGGGCTGGCGTGGTCAGCATCCGCAACTGCGGACACATCGGCCGCCTGGGCCACTACGCCGAAACAGCAGCGGCGCATGGGTTCATCGCGTTCGTGATCTACGGGAATGCCGGTCCAGGTGCTGGCCTGACCGCGCCGTTCGGCGGGGCACGCCGTCATCTCGGTACCAATCCCTGGGCGGTGGGGGTGCCGTCGCACGACACGCAACCCGTCATCGTTGACTTCGCGACCACGGTTGTTGCCGAAGGGAAGGTCCAGGTTGCGCGGGCGAAGCATGCACCCCTGCCTCCGGGATGCATCGTCGACAAGGATGGGCATCCCTCGACGAACGCCGAGGACCTCTACAACGGTGGCATGCTGCTGCCAGCGGCTGGCCACAAGGGGTATGGCCTCTCGTTGGTGGCGGCGCTGATCGGCGCCGGCCTGACTTCGGAGACCCCTCCGGACAACGGGGTCGGCAGTGGTGTGGTGGTGATTGCCATCGATCCCCGGGCATTCGGATCCCTCGACACCTTCAACGCGACCATTGACAACATGTCTGCCTCGGTTGAAGCCGTAGCGCCTGCGCCTGGGGTCGAGAAGGTGCTCCTCCCCGGTGGCCCGGAGGCACATAGCCGCGCATCGCGTCACGAACACGGAGTGCCAATCGCGCCGGACACGTGGGACGTGATCGCCAAGGCCGCGACGCATCTTGGGGTGCATGTCCCCGATCGCATCCACTGACTTTCACCCAGTGCCCGTCGCAGTCAGTGGCGGGCATCCCCTTCCCCCTTGCGGGGGAGAGGGGCGCGCGGTCCCACACTTGCATTGGCTTGGTCGATCGTCTTGCTCGAAATCGGATCACTGGTCGCTGGAAGGAACCCCGATGAGTTACTGGACGCACCGCGACGCGGTCCGGGCGCTGATGGCTGCCCAGGGCGTGACCGGGTGGCTGCTGATGGACTTCCGCGGGAACAACCCGTTGTTCGCGCAGACCCTCGGGCGGGGTGCGTCTGGTGGTCATCTGACTCGTCGCACCTTCGCGTGGCTGCCCGCCGACCCCCACACACGCGAGGTCGTGATTGCCCACGCGATCGAGTCAAGCGCGATGGACGATCCCCGGTGGGAGGTGCGGACCTATCACAATGCTGCAAGCCTGCGTGGGCAACTGTCGGCGCTTGGGCCGGGGGGAACCCTTGCCGGGGCGCAGGTTGCCATGGAATACAGCCCGGGTGGTGGGCTTCCGTATGTGTCGCGCGTTGACGGTGGCACGATCGACATGATGCGCGAACTTGGCGCGGACGTCGTGACATCGGCCGACCTCCTGCAGGTTGCAATCGCTCAGTGGGACGAGACCCAGATCTCGCAACACGACACCGCGGCGAGGCTGGTTGACGATGCCAAGAATGCAGCGTTTGCGCTTGTTGCGGAACGGCTGCGGGCTGGTGGAACCATCGACGAATTCGAGGTTCAGCAGTTCATTGTTGATCACTTTGCGTCGAACGATCTGGTGTCGGTGTACCGGCCAACGGTTGCGGTAGGTCCGAACTCTGCGAACTCGCACTATGAACCGCTGGCGCATACGGCCTTGCCCATCGAACGTGACTCATGGTTACTGATCGACCTATGGGCACGCATGAACATTCCAGGCTCACCGTTTGCCGACGTGACGTGGGTAGCGTGGACCGGCCCATCACCAGTGCCGACGCGCATCCGGGAGGTCTTTGACGTGGTGAAGTCCGCGCGTGACCTCGCGTTGATCCGGCTCGAGGCGGCGGCCAAGGCGGGTCGGGTGCCTCAGGGGTGGGAAATCGACCGTGCCGTCCGCGATTACATCGAAGGGGCGGGCTACGGCCCGTATTTCACCCATCGAACCGGTCACAACCTCGGACCGGAGGAAGTTCACGGATCTGCTGGGGTGTGTCTGGACGATTTCGAGACGCACGATACGCGCCTTGTGCTGTCTGATGTGGCGTTCTCGGTCGAACCGGGGATCTACCTGCGTGGCGACTTCGGCGTGCGACTGGAACTCAATGCGGTGATGGGTCCGCAAGGAGCGCGGGTCTACACGCCGGTGCAGGATGACATCATCGTCCTGCTGAAGTAGCCGTCCCGGTGGTTATCAGGCGGTCGCGATCTTGTCCAGATAGTCCGCAACCTCGTCGGCATCAGTGTCGATGAGGAGGTGTCCGTCGATGTCGACGACCGGTGCCTTGGACTGGCGTGAGATCCGCACCATCTCATCGTAGTGATCCTGGTTGCCGGTCACACGACGTTCCTCGAAGGCGATGCCACGGGATTTGAGGAGATCGACGACTTCTTCGCACCATCCGCACCACGTCTTTGTCCAAACTGTCACGGTCATTGAATTATCCCCTCGCCGGAGTTCTGTTCCTGTTTGCGGGAATGCTACCGACGCCGGGTGAATCGTACCGTCGCTTTGGCACCTCGCTTGGTTCGAACCCCGGACGTGACATGACAAGTCCGTCCTCTGGTGGCGTTGGACCACACATTGCTGAAGTACACTGCTTTCCGATGCAGGGTCCGTAAGCCGGGACATGCATCAGGTCGGAAGGAACCTTGATAGCAGTGAGTGCACGCGCAATTCCCGCCCCTAACCGGCCTTTGGTCGGTATCGCAACGATCGATGATGCGCATGGTGGCGGGGTCTGGCATCACCGTCTGATCGAGAATGCCCAGACCTATGCAGACCTCCTGCGTGAGGCTCCCGGGTCAGTGACCGCGCCAGTTTGGCGACCGAATGCCGACGAATTCGTCGCAATCCTCGATGGTCGGTATGAGGTCGAGATTGATGACCACGGGACATTCGTGGCCGAGGCGGACACGTACATCTGCGTCCCGAAGGGTCACGCCGCCCGGTTCCATGTTCTCGGTGGTTCGCACGGGGTGCGGACGAGCGTCAGGCAACCAAATGCCCAATCACTCCCTGCAGACCGACGGACCCCGGCGGAACGGCGTTCGGCCCACAGCGTGATTCCGACCGTACAGGTGATCGAGGAGGCACCCGGCAATCTGACCCCGAATCGGGTTCGATTGACCCTTGCGGACCTCAAGCTGGTGCGTGGCGAGGCCAACTGGGCGCACCGGGTCATGGACAACGAGACCTTCATGACCAACCTCATCTACATGAAGCCTCACGATCTGCCCGCCGGCCACTGGCACGCAGACTGTGATGAGTGGTGGATGATCCGCGAGGGGACGATTGAGTGGGTCTTTGACGGCATCGGAACGCATCAGGCCAGTCGGGGAGATTTCGTGTGCGCCCCCCGTGGATACCTGCACCGGATCCACGTGATCGGGGATGTTCCCGGCATTCGCATGCCTAGCGTCTTGCCGAATGTGCCACATCCTGGCCCTGATGTCCTGGGTTACGCACGGCGGGGCATTCCCGGTTTTCCCTAGGAGTCGGGGTGGAATGTCAGGCCCATGGTTCCGCGGGGCGGGCGCGTCGGCCATAATGCGGCGTAGGGACCGGGCTTTCGTCCGGTCGGCGAATCACTTGAGGAGATGTCCGGATGATCATCGATAGCCACTGCCACGCTTGGCGCCTCTGGCCATATGACCCGCCAGTCCCGGACCCGGCAAGCCGTGGGAAGGTGGAGCAGTTGCTGTTCGAAATGGAACAGAACCATGTCGGACGCGCGATGATCGTTTGTGCGCGGAACGACGACCACAATCCGGACAACAACGACTACATTGCCGGGGCGGTCCGTACACATGCCGACAAGTTGAGCATGGTGGCGGACGTGGACAGCCTGTGGTGGCCAACCTACCACGCACCGGGTGCGGCCGAACGCCTCCGGCGCGCGGCGGGTGCCTACCCGATGGCCGGGTTCACGCACTACGTCCGTGGTGACGATGATGGGTCCTGGTACCTCTCGGACGAGGGATCGGCGTTTTTTGGGGTGGCGCAGGAACTGGGCCTCATCGCAAGCATGGCCATTGTGCCGAGGTTGCACTGGTGGCTTGAGAAGGTCGCCGAACGGTTTCCGGGAGTGCCTTTCCTGGTCCACCACATGGGTCACCCGAAAGCTGCCGAGGCGGCACCGTACCCTGAGCTTGGCAAGATCCTGCATTCGGCCCGCTTCCCGAATATCCACCTGAAACTCTCGGGCTTCCACTACTCGTCGGCTGAGCGGTTTGAATATCCGTATAGCGACAGCATCCGGATCGTGCAGGCGATTTACGATGCATACGGCCCGTCCCGCCTGCACTGGGGATCGGACTATCCGGTGGTTGGACAGTACCTGACGTACCGCCACACGCTTGACGTGGTGCGTCGGCATTGCCCGTTCATCCCGGCGGCCGATATGGAGCTGATCCTCGGGGACAGCCTCGGGGCACTTCTCGCGAAGGCACCGCACGCGCCGGGTGGCGCCTGACCCGCATCCCCAGCCCCTTTGCCCCTGATTCATAGACGCTACGCTATCCCCAGCCCCTTTGCCCCTGATTCATAGACGTTACGCTCATGCGAGGCGTGGATAGACCCTGCGGAGCGGGTTTGGGCCGACCGAAGCGTATTGCAATCTCGGGTGGTGGAGTATCCGGGCGTACGGACACACGGCAGGACGGAGTGGATAACGTGGCGACGGGTGCGGAATGGCCGGTGATCGGGATTGTCGGTGCGGGTTCGCTGGGGCAGGCCTACGCCGCTTTGCTTGCGTCAAGTGGCCAATCGGTCGTCCTCCTGGCTTCGGAGGCATCGGCGGACCGTCTCAGGCGGGCGGGCGAGGTTCGCCTGATCGGTGCGGTGATACGCACCGTCCCTGCCGGTGATCCTGGTACTCCGGCAAGCGATGCATCCGCAAGTCAGGCGGGGCGGGGTTGGGGGTGTATCGGGGTGACGACCGATCCGGCGGAGTTGGTGAAGCATGTCTGCGGGGTCGACAGAAGTGGTGGGGCCTCGGGCATTCTCTTCGCGACGAAGGGCCACCAGTTGCCTGAAGCCATTTCAGAGGTTGTTGCAGCCCTGCCGTCGCGCCCGATCGGATCCTCCGGCGCCGAGGATGAAGGGGTCGGTGACTGGGCGGGGGACTGGTGGGTGGCCGGGGTGCAGAACGGCCTCGTCAAGGATGACCTTCTGGCAGATGCGTTCGGATGGTCGCGGACAATCGGGGCGGTCAGCATCCTGGGGGCCGGTCGCGAGGCGGATGGTGCGGTGCGCATCGGGGGATTGGGCATGACCTACCTCGGCGAGTTCGATGCGCCTCCGTCGGTGCGGGTTGCCGATGCGGTGGCCCGGATGACCGAGGCCGGCATTCCGGCGGAGGCTGCACCGGATATACGGTCGGTCCTGTGGTCAAAGGCGTGCAATGCGGTTGGGATCTTTGGCGTGACAGTCCTGACCCGCCTTCCGGGACCATCCTTATGGGGGAACCCTGACCTTGTGCGCGCCTTCCGTGCCCTGATCCGGGAGACGGATGCCGTGGCACGGGCGCACGGGGTTGCCGTTGGCGACTACGTGGGGTTCCCGATCAAGCGCTATCTCCAGATGACGGCGTCCGAACACGTCGAGTACGCGTCGGGACTGGTGCCGGGAGGCCGATCCGGACCGATCGCACCCGGCGCGTATCCGTCGATGGCGCAGGACCTGTTCGCCGGTCGCGCGATGGAGGTCGAAGAGGTCTTTGGAGACGTTGTTATCCGTGCCGAACGCGCCGGGGTCGACGTTCCGCGGGTCGCCCTCGTTTGCGATCTCCTGAGGGGTCTGAACGCGCAGGTGTGAACCGGGGCGGACCGGTGCAAGAACACACCGATCCGCCCGCCGGGATTTCAGGCGCGCAAGTATTGCGGTGGCGCAAACGATGGCCCACCGAGTTCGCGTGCGGCGCGCAACACGAAGTGCGGATCCCGCAACAGTTCGCGTCCGAGCGCAACCAGGTCGGCATGACCATCGGCGATGACCGCGTTTGCCTGCGAGGCCGTGGTGATAAGACCCACCGCCATCGAGGCGGTTCCGGATTCGTGACGCACTCGCGACGCGAACGGCACCTGGTACCCCGGCCCCGGACGGACCTGCTGCTGTGGCGCGACGCCCCCAGACGAGCAGTCAACGACGTCTACGCCGTGCGCCCCGAGTTCACGGGCGAGCGAGACGGTGTCATCGCCGTCCCAACCGTCCTCAATCCAGTCGGTGCTTGACAGGCGGACGAACAGGGGCTTCTCGGATGGCCACACCCCACGGATGGCTTCGACGGTCTCGAGGAGAAGGCGCGTGCGACCGGCGAAGTCCCCTCCGTAGATGTCATCGCGGTCGTTGGAGATTGGCGACAGGAATGAGTGATGCAGGTACCCATGGGCGCCATGGATCTCAACCACGTCGAACCCGGCCTGATTGGCCCGACGCGCACTGGCGGCGAAGGCGTCCGGGATGGCAGCAACCTCGGCCGTGGTCAGACGGTGGGGTATGGCGTATTCGGGACTGAACGGGGTGGCTGTCGGGCTGACGGGTTGCCATCCGCCATCGGCAGGCAAGAGGAGGCCATGCCCCTTCCACGGTGCTGCGGTCGACGCCTTGCGACCGGCATGGGCCAACTGGATGCCGGCAAGGGCGCCTTGCGAGTGCATGAACCGGACGGCACGGGCCAGGGGTTCGGTTTGTGCGTCTTCCCACAGTCCGACATCCTCGGGAGAGATGCGCCCGACGGCGGCGACACCTGTTGCCTCCACGATGACGAGACCCACGCCGCCCTTCGCAAAGCCTCCAAGATGCACGAGGTGCCAGTCGGTTGCACGTCCATCACGCGCTTCGCACGAGTATTGGCACATTGGGGAAACAACGACGCGGTTCCGGAGGGTCACGCCGCGGATGGTCATCGGCTTGAACAGGGCAGGTGCATCGGTCACTGCGTTGGTGGTAGTCATGTCAACCAAAGCATACGACGGCGAGGGGTCAGGTTTCGCGTGCGCTGAGGACAACCGCGCTCGCCACGAGGGCTCCGCCAATGAAGAACGAGGTGCTGAGAACCTCACCAAGGACAGTGGCTCCGAGAAGTCCCCCGACGACAGGTTGGGCGAAGAAGAGCAGACCGGGTAGCGATGCGCCGAGGCGCGCGATGCTGCGGTTCCAGAGGTAGAAGGCGCCGGCGGTCGAGACAATTCCGAGGTAGAGGATGCCCGTCCAGACCGGCCAGTCAAGCGATCCCATGGGCGTGGAAGCAAGTTCCCAGGGGACAAGCGGGAGGGTGAACAGCGCACCGAACCCCGTGGCGTAGGCGGTCGTGACGAGCGCGTCGTATCTGGATGACGCGCGTCCACCGAGGACCGAATAGAGGGCCCAGGTGACCGCGGCAACGAGCAGGAAGGTGTTTCCGGCGAGGTGCGATCCGGGCGCTTCGGTGGGGGCGTCGGTCCCAACAAGGGTGACGATCAGTACGCCAGTGGTGGCGAGGATGAGGGCGCCAACCTGGCGGATTGTTGGCCGGGTTCCAAGAATTGGCCAGGCGAAGACCAGCATGAAGGCCGGCGTGGCGCTGGTGATGAGAGCGCCGTTTGCCGCTCCGGCGAGGTGGGTGCCGGCGAACTGGGCGACGAGACTGATGCACATTCCCACCAAGCCGAGCGAGGCCATCAGTTTGAGGTCGCCCCTTGACGGCAATCGTGGTGCCGTGAGACGGATGACAATCGCGAGGGTGATCGTTCCAAGGACCAGGCGCATGAAGACGAGGGTGACTGGAGGGATCACCTCGAGGACCATCCGGCTGACCACGTACATGCCACCCCAGATGGATGCGGCGCCAAGTCCCGACAGGATGCCGTCGATGGAAGGCCCGCGAGTATCTGCGGATGTCGACATGGTGCCCGTAGGGTACGGCGCATCGGGCTGGCGGGAGACCCCTGTCGTAACTCCTCCCCGCTGCGAAGGGAGAGAGGTCGGCCGGTTCAGGAAATTGACCGAGTAAACTTTGGAGGCCTGAAAGGCGTTTGGAGATCCGACGTGGACGCGTCCCGGGAGTGGGTGAATGGTGAGCAACGAAACCGGACGGAGTGCACGCGGACGCAAGGTGACCATCGTTGGGGTTGGCAACGTTGGCGCGACTACGGCGTACGCGCTGACCCTTTCAGGTCTCTGCTCTGAACTCATCCTGATAGACAGCAACGCCGCCCGCGCCGAGGGTGAGGCGATGGACCTTTCGCAGGCGGTGCCCTTTGGCATGCCGGTGCGGGTGCGGGCCGGCACCTTTGCCGACAGTCACGGTTCGCATGTGACGGTGATTGCGGCTGGTGCCAACCAGAAGCCTGG
>DDYL01000076.1:25371-26731 GCA_002347925.1 Chloroflexi bacterium UBA2235
GCGACCAATCCGGTTGACGTGCTTACCTATGGCACGTGGGGAATCTCCGGCCTGCCACGCGGGCGGGTGATCGGCACCGGCACAATCCTGGATACCGCACGGTTCCGCTCCTTGCTTGGCCGGCACTATGAGATTGATCCGCGCAGTGTCCATGCGCTGATCATTGGCGAGCATGGAGACAGCGAAGTGCCAGTGTGGTCGCGGGCGACCATCGGTGGCATGAAACTGCATGAGTTTGGCGAGGCGCAGGGGCGCTCTCACGATCAGGCAACCCTTGATGGCATCTTCACGCAGACCCGGGATGCGGCGCAAGAGATCATCAAGCGAAAGGGTGCAACCTACTACGCCGTCTCTTCCGGAATGATGCGCCTGCTCGAGGCCATTCTGCGAGATGAGCAGACCATCCTTCCGGTGAGTTGCGTCTTGCGGGGGCAGTACGGCCTGCACGACGTTGCCCTGAGCCTGCCGGCAGTAATTGACGGGGATGGCGTGCGCGAGCATCTCGCATTGACGATGGACGCTCACGAAATCGAGGCCCTGCACCGGTCAGCCGCGGTCATCCAACAGGCCATCGAGACCCTGACAATCGACTGACAGGCATCGGGCGACACGAACGGGGCGGCGTGGCACACTGCCGCCCCATGAAAATAGTGTCACTGGAACTGATCAAGGTCCCGCCATCGTGGGTCTGGCTGAAGATTCACACGGACGAAGGGATCACGGGCCTTGGCGAACCGTATCTGGAGAACCATCCGGATAGCGTGATCGCCGAGGTCCTCCGTCTCGAGCCGCTGTTGATCGGCGAAGACCCGAGGCGCATCGAGTGGCTGTGGAACCGCATGTATGAGGGCGGTAGTGGCTACAAGGGCGGTCCGGTGAAGATGAGCGCCATCTCGGGCATCGACATGGCGTTGTGGGACATCACCGGGAAGGCTGCCGGGCTGCCGGTACATCGCCTGCTTGGCGGGGCGACGCGCGACCGTGTCCTGGTCTACCGCGCGGTGGGAGGCGGTCGCCCGCACGTCGTCGAACCGGGAGACCCGTACCGTGCCGGGCGTCGTGACCCGGTTCCGGGCGACCCCAAACCGGGTAGCCCCGAGGCATGGCGAGCGGGGGCGGCTGAACTGGTGCACGAGTGGGGGTTCAGGGCACTGAAGGCGCACGTGTCGCCGGGCGAGACCCCGTTCGGGACCGATCTTGTGGATGGGATGGTGGCGTGCTTCGCCGCCGCGCGCGAGGGGGCCGGGCCGGGCGTGCCGGTGGCGATTGACATCCACAATCCGCACCCCGCGATTGCCCGCCAGATGTTGCGCGCCCTTGCACCGCACCGGCCGCTGTTCGTCGAGGAACCGATGCCGAT
>DDYL01000076.1:26891-27223 GCA_002347925.1 Chloroflexi bacterium UBA2235
CTGAGTCCTCTGGCGTTCGCGGCCTCGGTGCAACTTGATGCGTCGATCCCGAACTTCCTGGTGCAGGAGCACAACGAGGTGAACGACACGCGCGATGGTGGTCGCACAGTGATCGGTGCGGGGTACCTGCGCGACCCGTTCGTGGTTGGCGACGACGGGTGTGTCGAGGTGCCAAATGCGCCNNCTCCCCGAAGCGCGCTACTGCACGACGATGACGGTGTTGATGCGATCCGGCGCGTCGTGCGGGCCGGTGATAGTGATGCCTGACGCGTCGCGGTGCAACGCGAGGGTGGCGTGCGTGCCGTTCGCGAGCGCCGCCGTCTTCACGTGGT
>DDYL01000076.1:27287-34549 GCA_002347925.1 Chloroflexi bacterium UBA2235
AAGACGTGCAGGTAAATCCGGTGCGCGTCGGCGGCGTCGCGCGTCGCCCAGATGCCGGGTACGCCGAGTGACGGCCCGCGCCGGGTGTGATAGGTGCCAACCGGGTTCGAGGCAAGCCAAGCCCCGGCGCCGCGCAAGGCCTCGGCACTCGCCTCGGGGATGATCCCGGTCGCGGTTGGGCCGACGTTGAGGAGGTAGTTCCCGCCTTTGCTGGCGAGCTCCACCAACTTGTGGACGAGTTCGGCCGGTGACTTCCAATCGGTGTCATCGGTCTTGTACCCCCACGTGTGGTTGATCGTGGCTGGAGTCTCGAAGTCCATGTCGTGCGTGTCATTGGGGATGACGTTGTCGCCTGCCTCGGCGTAGTCGCCCATGTTGTTCCCGACGCGCCCGTTGACGAGGCAGTTTGGCTGCAACTCGTGCACGAGGTCGGTGAGGCGCTTGCTTTGCGCCGCGGTCATGCGCTTCGGCGTGTCATACCAGATCAGGCAGATTGGGCCGTAGCCGGTCATCAACTCGCGCACTTGCGGGACGACGTAATTCTCGACGTAGCCATCGAAGTCGCGTGTGGCGTCGTCGTAGTCCCAGTCGTTGCCGTCGCCTCCGGGGTGATGCCAATCCTGCGTCTGGCTGTAGTAGAAGCCAAAGAGGAGGCCATGACGCGCGCACGCATCGGAGAGTTCGCGGATGATGTCGCGCTTGAACGGCGACGCCTTGGTGACGGTGTAGTCGGAGACGTGCGAGTCCCACAGGCAGAAGCCGTCGTGGTGCTTTGCGGTGATGACAACATACTTCTGGCCCGCTTCGGAGGCGAGGCGCACCCATGCGTCGGCATCGAAGTCGACCGGGTTGAACTGGGCGGCGAGTGGTGCGTACTGGGCAACGGGGATGCGCTTGCGGTGCATGATCCACTCACCGATGCCTGGCACGAACTCGCCGTGCCACCGGCCGGCCGGGATGGCGTAGAGGCCCCAGTGGATGAAGAGGCCGAAGCGGGCGTCGCGCCACCAGTCGAGGCGCGGATCGGTCTCGGCGCCGGGGCGCTGGCCCTGGCCGGGGCGGATTGCAGGGATCGCGATGGGTGTAGTCATGCGCAGGTCTCCTTGCGGGCGGAACAGGTGATGGAGATGAGGATAGTGGTCGCACGCCTGACGTGCGCGGTGATGGAGGAGGGGACGGTCGCAATGGGTGTGCGCAGGCGGGTACGATCCGGCGCATCCCAAGGGGGTGGGAGGCGACATGAAGATCACGGCGGTGCGGTCGATCACGGGAGGAATCCCGATCCCGGGCGGGGGGTTCGCACCGGCGTGGTGGCCAGGGCAGGTGATCCGTGATCTCTGGTTCACATTGTGTGTGATTGAGACGGACGCGGGGATCACCGGCTTCGGCCCGGGTGGGTTCCGAACGGGCGGGTGGACGGGCGAGGCATTCATCCGCAAGCACTTGCTTGGTCGCGACCCGAGAAACCTCGATATCGGGGCATTGGCCGAGCATCCCGAGTCGCTGCCGATGGCGCAGGGAAACCGCCCGGTCGCCCTTGAGTTTGCGTTGTGGGACCTGCTTGGGAAGGTCTGTGGTCAGCCGGTGTACCGGATGCTTGGGGGCTACAAGGACGCGATCAAGGCGTACTGCTCGACCGGTAGCGTGACCGATGCCGGAAGTCACATCGACTTCGCCCACAACGCAATCGAACGCGGCTACCGCGCGATCAAGTTGCGGATGCACCGTGCGACGGTCGATGACGACCTGGCGGTCGTGCGGGCCGTCCGGGATGCCGTTGGCGACCGCCTGGAGATCATGGCCGACGCCAATCAGGCACAGAACCCGTATTGGACGCGCGCCGACGCGTTACGGGCGGCCCGTGGCCTGCAGGAATTGGGGGCGTCGTGGCTTGAGGAACCGCTCGCGATGCACGACGCCGAGGGATTGGCGACGGTGGCCGGTGCTGTCGACATGCCCATTGCCGGTGCCGAGAACGAGTACGGGATGCCCCGTTACGCCGAGTTCCTGAAGCGTGGTGCCCTCGACATCCTGCAGCCGGACCTTGAGGGATGTGGTGGCTTGCTTGAGTGGCGCAAGATTGCGGCGGTCTGCGAGGCGTATCGCGCGCCGTGCCTCGGCCATGTCTGGAACAACGGATTGGTGGTGGTGGTTGCCCTGCACGCCAGTTGCAGTGTGCCGAACGCGCCCTACCTTGAGGTGACTGATGACCCGTTCTGGCCGGCACGCGAACGAGACCTGATCATGGCCGAACCGCTTCGCGTCACCGATGGGATGGTGCAGGTTCCGACTGGTCCCGGGTGGGGCATCGAACTCAACTGGGACGTGGTGCGCGCCCACACGACTTCCGAAGCGGTGGTGAGGCTTTAGGCGCGGGCCGCCCGATATTCGCTGTCCGGGACAGGTGCCGGTTCCTCAACTGAGATTCATCGGCGGTGCGGGGCGTACGTCTGCGGGTCACCAGGCGGAGGCGCCGCCGTCGAGGGCTATCACCTGGCCGGTGAGGTAGTCGGACGCGGGTGATGCAAGGAAGACCGCCACGCCGGCAAGGTCGGCTTCGTCACCAAGGCGGTCGAGAGGAATCCGGTCGACGAGCGCGTCTTCGTGTTCGCTCACCACTCCCTCGGACAGGCGGGTCGGGAAGAATCCCGGCGCAAGCGCGTTGACGGTGATCCCGTGCACGGCCCACTCGACAGCGAGTGCGCGGGTGAGCGACTCAATTGCACCCTTGCTTGCGGTGTACGCCGCCGCGGTCACGACCCCAGGGTCAGTTCCACGCTGGGCCATGATCGAACTCAGGTTGATGATCTTGCCCCGTATTGGCCGTCTCGGCGGAACACTGCCGGGTTCAGTGTCGGGCTGACCGATGATGTGCTTTGCGAACCGTTGGGACAGCGTGAATGACGCGGTCAGATTGGTGTCGATGACCGTTCGCCACCGGTCGATCGGATGGTCGAGACTGGGGGTCCCCCAAGTGATGCCCGCGTTGTTCACGAGGATGTCTAGGTGACCCCACCGTTCGAAGATCGCGTCGAACAGGGCTTCGCATTGGACCGGATCGGTGATGTCGCAGGTGCGGGCAAGGCAATCGTGCCCGGAAGCTGCAAATTCGGCCGCCGACGCATCAAGCCACGACGCGCGCCTCGCGGTGATGGCAATCCTTGCCCCTGCCTGGGCGAGTGCCTCGGCGATGGTCCGGCCGAGGCCACGGCTGCCTCCGGTCACCAAAGCGACGCTGCCATCCAGGCGGAATGAATCAAGGACAGTGCGCGCGCTGGTCATGGACGGGGCCTCGCAATCGCGATCATGCCTGCGGGTTCCCTTGTTGTCAGGCTCGATGGGCAGAGGCACCCTGTGCGGCCCAGATCAGGCCTCGGGTAACCATGGTCAGGGCCTCGGCGGTGTCGAAGACCGAGGCGACGTGCCCGAGGCTCGTGTACCAGACCCGCCCCAGACCCCACCGTTTGGTCCACGTGACCGGCATCACCACGCCTGCCATCTCGTCACGATCGACTGCATCCTGAACGGATTGGTCAAACACGTCACCAGACGCCGCCCCAATGGCCACATGGGTGGTCGCATGCACGGTCACGCCCGGATCGACATGCATGTAGTACTGCTCGGACTGGATGGTGAAGTCGGCCATGCCTTCGGTACTGATGTGCGGTACCGGTCCCATTCGCACCCGGTAGATTGCCGGTGCGTTCCCCGGGTGCGCAACCCATTGGCCCCCGGTCATGAACTGGTACTCGGTGTCGTCGCGGAAGGCATCGCACATTCCACCATGCCACCCGCCGATCCCAACCCCGGCGCGGACGGCAGCGATGAGGGGTTTCACCTGGTCCTTGGTTGCGGTGCGGTCCATCGTGCGCAAGGGCACCACGAGGTCCAGCGTGCGGAGGTGTTCGATGTCTGAGAGGCTGTCCAGAGTGTCGGAAATCTCGACGTGCACACCTTCCTCGCGCAGGGAGGCGGCGACGCGTTCTGACGTCTCGATGGGTTCATGACCGGCCCAACCACCACGGACGATCAAGGCTTTCAACATGGTCATGTCAGCTTCTCCGGGCGAGTTCTTCATCGACGGTGGCAACGAAGTCGTCAATGCGGGCGCGACACACGTCCAGACTGTCCTTCCAGAACCCGACTGATGCGAAGTCAATGCCGAAACGGTGGCCGAGTTGCGCCGCGCTTTCCATGCCAGTGTGCGCGAGGAGGTCGTCGAAGCCCCGTCGGAACGGTGTGGCGTCGTGTTCGTAGCGGGCGTAGAGGCCCAACCCGAAGAGGAGGCCAAAGGTGTAGGGCCAGTTGTAGAAAGACCGTGTGCTGTAGTAATGTGGCTTCATGGCCCACATGTAGGCGTGGAGTTGGTTGGTGTCCAGACCGTCGCCGTAGGTCTCGCGCTGCGCGGCAAGCATGAGGTTGTTCAGTTCCTCGACGCTGAGTTCGCGCTTGGCCCGCTGTTCGAAGACGCGGGTCTCCAGAAGGAAGCGCGAGTGGATGTCCACCACGATCTGCGAGGCGTTCTCCAGGAACGCGTCCAGCATGGTCAACCGGTCGGCACCGGCGGCCCGATCAAGGGCGGCGGTCGTCACGAGAGTCTCGCAGAAGATGCTTGCCGTTTCGGCCAGTGGCATGGGTGTCGCACGTTGGGTGGTGGTACGGTCGGCCAGGTTGATGTTGTGATACGCGTGGCCAAGTTCGTGGGCAAGGGTCTGGACGCTGTTGAAACTGTGGGCGAAATTCATGAAGACACGGGACTCGTCACCCCGGACGCTCATGCAGAAGGCGCCGTCCCGTTTGCCGTCCCGTGGTTCCGCGTCAACCCATCGTTCACGCATTGCCCGGCGGGCGACCCCGGCGAGGCGGTCGGAATAGTCCGCGAAGCGGTCGATGACGAAGGCCTCGGCCTCCGGGTAGGGCCACGAACGTGCACCCTGACCCAGTGGGGCGAAGAGGTCGAACCAAGGCAATGGTCCGGAGTGTCCGAGGAGGCGGGACTTGGCGCGGAAGTAGCGTCGGAAGTCCGGGAATGAGGCCACGCAGGCCTCGTGCATTGCCGAGAGCGTCTCGCGTTCGACGTTGTTGCCGAACAGGGCGGGCGCGAGGGCATCGGACCATCCGCGCCGTCCATTCAGGGTGACGACCTCACCCTTGATACCGTTCATCGCGGCTGCAAGGGGCACTCCCACGGTCTCCCACCCGCGGAGTTCGGCCTCATAGGCGGCCCGGCGGATGTGCGGATCGGCGTCGTGCGCCAGGCCCCGCACGGCACTCATAGGCAAGGTTCGGGTAGTGCCGGCACGTTCGTCGTTGACCGCGTCAGGGAACTCGACGGCGACGGTCAGACGCGAGGTGATGTTTCCGTGCAGCTTTGCCCACGCAGAACTGCCGGATATCGAGAGATGGGCGGACAAGTCTTCCTCGGCCTCTGACATCTGGTGTCGGGCGGCGATGGCTGCCTTGTGGACGGCGAAGGCATGGTCACGAGCGACCGTGGAGGCTTCGATAAGGGCCTCGGCATCGAACGACCCGACCCATGCGGTATGGCGCGTGCGCACATTCGCGAGGTTGACGAGCAGGGCCTCGAGTTCGGAGTACGCCGCCGGCGCCACCGCGTCGCGCGCGTCGGTCGAGATGAAGGCGTGGAGGTACGACCCGATGGTTCGTGTGTCGTCGCCAATGCCGTTGAGGTCGTTGGTGATCTCTTCGTAGGCTGCAATCGTCTCCGGGGTGACCGGTACAGCCGACTGGCGACGGATGTCGAGGGCGTCGACCCGTTCGCGGACGTGGGAGACGCGGTTCCTGAGCGCCTCGACAGCACCGCGGAACTCAGGCGAGTCGACGGCGGGGAAGTACTCGGAGACGTCCCAACGGGGCAGCGAGGAGACCATGGAAGTGTCGCTGGACATCGGCCCTCCGGTACGGCATTCAATAGGACGCCCAAGGCGCCTCAATCGGCACTATACCGCGGTACCAGCGAACTTCCCGTTGGGCTTTCGGCACTCGCGCGTGCCGCTGATCGAGCGGTCCCCGGACACGTGTGGCGAGATAGGGACGAGGTTCAGCCAGTAGCGGGTAGGGCGAGAAGGAGATGTGCCGTCTGGGGACGTTTCTCACGTCGCCGACTGTCCGGCCGACACCCCCAGCCTCTTGCCCTCGACGCAGCCGGGGGAGCGGTTGCATCCGAAACCGTGCGCCCTTCTCACTCTGCCTGGGCACCTCACCCCATCCTTCGGGGTCCCGAGGCGATTGAGACCGCCGGGAGAGGTGTGGTGTCCAGGCAGGTGGTCGGGATCATCAGAATGCAGGGACGGTCAGGCGTTCGGGGTATCCGTGCCACTCTTGACCGGCGTCGGCACAGGGGTGCCCGGTGGGCCACCTCGGCGTCCACCCTCGCCGTGATCACCCTTGGGCCCCCAACCACCCCGGCCGCCTTTGCCCGGTGCGGGTGTGATCCGGGTCATGACCGCGTCAATCATCGATGCGGCCCGCTCTTTCATCTTGGCTGCTTGGTCGGCGGTTGCCTTTCCAGCCTTGACCGCGTCGTCGATGCGGGTTTGGGCCTGCGCAACGAGGGCGGCCTTCACTTTGGATGGATCGGCGTTGTGTGCCTTGGCGACATCAGTCAGCGACTTGCCGGGAAGTTCGGTTCGCAACTGGTCGACGGTGATCCCGATCGCAGTGGCGGCGGCATCGAGCGGAGGCGGACCTCCGGGGCCGCGGCCCATTGGTCCACGCGGGCCGCCTTGCCTGTGGTCCGGCATCCCGAGGTCCTTTCGAACACTCTGCATGGCGGCCTCAAGCTTGTCTGGGGCGATGCCGAGTTTGGCAGCGAGGGCAGACATGAACCCGGCCCGGCCACCTGGCTTGGCGGTTGGGGTGGGTGCAGCTTGGGCGAAAGCCGATCCGGCTTCGTAGGCAATCCCGGCACTGCCGGCGACGGCAAGCGCGAAGGCTGAGGCGATGGCGGTGCGTTTGGTCATGAATCGCATGGTCCGTGTCCTTGCAGGAATGGGTTCCCGCTGTCTCCCGTTCCCTGTGTCCAGTATCGGAGAGAGATGCTAACTCTGGGTAAAGCATGGGTGCGGATTGTGCAAACAAATCGAGTCCGATTCAGGTCGCACGACGTGTCCGTGGCGGATACCCTTCGTTCGCTATCCCGCGCCCTTCCGGTCCGTGGCAGGATACTCGTGCCGGGGTGCGAGACCGATGCTTGGGGGATCCATGACGACGACCACGAAACCCGCATCACGGGAAACCAA
>DDYL01000076.1:34594-42980 GCA_002347925.1 Chloroflexi bacterium UBA2235
ATCCGGCCGGACGTGATCGCCACGGACTTTTCGGCGACGCGTCCGCGATACGTGGTCTCCGTCGAGGAGTACGTGCGGTTCCATGAACAGGGCTTCCTGGTGGTTCGTGGATTGTTGAACGAGGCCGAGATTGCCGAACTTCGCGAACACGGGGCAGACCTGATGCACGGCCGGGTGGCGGTGCCGGGGATTGAACCGCCAACGCCGGACATGACCCTTGCGGAGATCGAGAGCCGTTACCTGCGCATCCACATGCTGCACCGGCACCTCGAGATCGAGGAGCGTTACCTGTTGCATCCGCGGGTGCTTGATGTCCTTGAGGCGCTGATCGGCCCTGACTTGCTTGCCCTGCAGACGATGTACTTCATCAAGGCACCCGGAGGCGCGGGTCAGGGCTACCACCAGGACAGTTACTACATCCCGACCTATCCGGACTCGCTGTGCGGGGCGTGGATTGCAATCGACCGCGCGGATGAGGCGAACGGGTGCGTGTGGTTCACGGTCGGGTCTCAACACGAACCGATCTACCCAACTGACGACCGCATCGGGCAGAACCACACCAACCTCGGCGACCTTTCGGTGGTGGCGAACGTAAGCCACACCGATGAGGAGGTCAATACCCTCTCGCGGATCGCGGCGAAGTATCCGGGGCGTGAGGTCGCGGCGGTTGCAGACCCGGGTGACGTGGTCTTCTTTGCGGGGCACGTCCTGCACCGGTCTCACACGAACCGCACGACCGACCGCTTCCGCCAGTCACTGGTCTGCCACTACGCGAATGCGCGGAGTTTCACGGCGTGGGGCAATCCGGGACGCCAGGAGATTGCGAACGGGTTGCACATCCTTGCCCGGGGGGCAACACACTTGCCGTTTGCGGAACCCCGGTTCGGGACGCCCTGCGCCGCCAACTCTCCGGTTGAGGTGCCGACGGGCGGTGCACCGCTTTCAATGATGGCGGATGGTGATGACATGCGGGCGGCCCCGCAGGATGTCGAACGGAATGATCCGACGATGATGCGGGCGCATGACACGCACACGATCCATGGCTAGGGCGGGCGCCCGTGGCCCTGTTTTCACGATCAACTGAGGGGGAGAGACTGATGGAGACGAACTACGATCTGGTCCTGAAAGGTGGGCATGTCATCGATCCGGCGAATGGGATCGATGCAATCCTGGACGTGGCGGTGAAGGACGGGCGGATAGCCGCCGTCGGGGCGAATCTGGATGCGTCACATGCTGAGACGGTTGTCGATGCCACTGGCCTGACGGTGTCGCCGGGATTGATCGACATCCATGTCCACGTCTACCCGCACTTCAACCGGCCCGAGGGTGTCCCTGGTTGGGATGCGTCGGTCATCGCGGACGCGCATTCGTTCCGTGCAGGTGTCACGACGTTCGTTGATGCCGGGTGCGCGGGTGCCGAACACTTCCAGGACTTCCGTCGACGCTTCGTGGAGACATCCAAGACGCGCGTCCTGGCCTTCGTCAATATTGCAAATGGCGGAATGGGGCCCCGCGAACAGGATCCCTTCGACTTCAACGTCGATGCGTGCGCCCATGCGGTGCGTGAACACTCTGATGTTGTCGTTGGGGTGAAGACCGCGCATTACTGGACGCAGCTGCCCTGGGACGATCTGCACACACCGTGGGCGTCGGTTGATGCCGCGGTCGCTGCCGGAGACAAGTCGGATACCCCGGTCATGGTTGACTTCTGGCCCCGGCCCCCCTTGCGTGGATACGACAGCCTGTTGCTGGAACACATGCGCCCGGGAGATATCCACACGCACGTCTTTGCCCAGCAGTTCCCGATCGTCGGGGATGATGGCAAGGTTCTCGATCACATGTGGAGGGCGCGTGAACGCGGGGTCCTGTTTGACCTCGGGCATGGCGGGGGCAGCTTCTGGTTCCGCAATGCCGTGCCTGCGTTGCGTGACGGGTTCATGGTCGACAGCATTAGCACCGACCTTCACATGGGAAGTGTGAATGCGGCAGTGTTGAATAGCCTGTGGACGGCATCGAAGTGCTTTGCGATGGGCATGTCACTGCATGACGTGATCCGGACGTGCACGGTTGGCCCGGCGAAGGCGATCCGTCGTCCGGACCTTGGCACGTTGTCAGTCGGATCGGAGGCGGACATCGCGGTGTTGCGTGTCCTGCCGGGCAAGTTCAGCTACACCGACTGTGGTCGCGCCCGCTTCGACGGCGAGGGCAAGTTGGAGTGTGCGTTGACCGTCCGCGCCGGGAAGGTCGTCTGGGATCCGACGGGCATGTCGATGCCACTGTGGGAGAACGCCCCGGCACCATACTGGCGGGTGCCCGCGCTTCAGGGATAGTGCGTCAAGGCACTCACCGCGTCTCTGTCCGACGGGATTGAGACTTTCCACATCAGGGCGGAGATGCAATTCCCGTGAGGCACTTTGGTCGGCGGGCAGGAATGCCCGCCGACTGGATGGAAACCAGTCCACCGGCATCCCGGTCGTGCGAAAGGCTGCTCTCCACGTCCGTGACGGGAGAGGATCGGAGACCGGGCGCTTTCCTGGGAAAAGGCTAGCTAACCCGTAGGCCCGACCAAGTCCCACCGATTGCCATAGAGGTCCTCGAAGACGGCGACCATTCCGTACGGTTCCGAGATTGGGCCACGGACGATTTTCGTGCCGAGTTCGACAAGCCGGTTGTAGTCGCGCTCGAAGTTCGCGGTCTCGAGGAAAAGGAAGACCCGTCCGCCGGTCTGGTTGCCGATTGACGCTACCTGTGCGTCATCCGACGCACGGCCAAGGACGAAACCGGGGCCACCGCCGGGTGGACCGATCACCACCCACCGCTTACCTTGTTCGGGCACCGGAGTGTCTTCCCGGACGACAAAACCAAGCCGATCGCGAAACCACGCAATGGTTTCGTCGTAGTCCCGCACCACGAGGGTGACCTTGGCCAATCGCATCGAATGAGCTCCGGGAACGCCATCACTACCGACAGCGCTTGTGCGTCACGCCTCCACATCCCTGTGGATTGTGGTGGTCTTTGCCCTGCCAAGACCAAGCACATCCTGGGCGTAGGCGACACTGGCTTCGAAGTGATTTCGTTGCTGGCGTCGCAGCACCTCGGCGACATCCGGTGCAGTGTCGGGATCGATGAAGCCCATGATCTGGTCAAGCGGGCCAGTGCCCAGTCGGTGTCCGCGTTCCACAAGGCCGCGGTACGCCGCCAGTGAGGCATCTGGGATCTCCGGGTAGATCACCCGGAAGGCGCGTCCGGCCTCGTTGTCGGCTTCGAACGGGATCACCTTTGGTGCCATGCCATTGATTGTCTCAAGGTTGATGGCAATGTCGGGGCACTCGCGATCAAGGGTCGCGATGATCGCATCCAAGTCGACCGAACCACGTCCCAGGACGGTCCACTGCGCCCAGGCGCCGTCGGGATGGGGCCAGACACAGGTATCCCGGAAGTGGGTCGTGACGATGTATGGCGCCAGGACCGACGCGGAGTATCCCGGTTCTTCGGCGGCGAACGTCGGGTTGCCAGTGTCGAGGGTCACCGCGCAGACGTCGGGGCCGACCCGTTCGACGAACGCCCGCAGTTCATGGGCGAGGAAGTCGCCGAACCCGTGGTTTTCGACGGCAATCTTCAGGCCCAGATCACGTGCGAGAGGGGCAACCGCGGTGATTGCCTCGGCGCAGGCATCGACGTGGGTGGCAAAGGGAACTGCACCATGGCGGTCGGCCTGTGCCCCGAGGAAGCACCGAACGAACGGTGACCCCAGGCGGGACGCGGCATGAAGCATGTCGGTGAGTTGGGTTGCGGCGTCTCCCCACTTCGGTGCAAACCCCACCGCATGGCGGTCGATGCTGCCCATGCCGATTTCGAGTTCGATTCCGGCACGGTCGGCGTGTGCCCGTACCTCGGCGAGATAGCCGGGATCGTGGGATGCGAGGTTCTCACGGGTTGAGTACTGCACGACATCCAGATTGAGCCCACGGGCGTAGTCAATGAACCCGAAGGCATCAAGTCCCTGATATCTGAGGCTGAAGGTATCGATGCCAAGGCGTCGGGCCATGATGGTCTCCTGTCGTGCGTGGGTTGGATTGGGCGAAATGCTGGGGGTGATCAGGGCATGTGCCAGGTGCCTGCGGGGTCACCGGAGCGGATCACGCCTGCGCGTTCGAGGAAGAGGCGGTCCAGTTCGAGAATCCGTGGTGCAAGTGGGCATGCATGGTCGTAGCCGCGGTCCTGGCAAAGTCGCTCGGCGAGGGTCTCGGTGGTGGCTTCACCCTCAAGGGCATGCAAGGCCTCGGCAACTTCCATTTCATAGGTATTGACGTGCTCAAGGCAGGCACCGAGGTAGTACGCGATGTCCGGTGCGCCGGCGATATGGCAGGTCGTGAACGGGTTGTAGGGATGCGCCGGAAGGAGGTGGGCAGGCTGCAGTGCTGAGACCCGAGCGACGGCTTCACGGTACGCGTCACGGTCGTGGAGGATGGCGATGCCCTGGACCGCAGTGGCCTGGGCCTGAAGCGCATCTCCACAGATCAGGATTTTCCGATCGCGGTTGTATAGCCCGATTGAACCTGCCGAGTGCCCGGCAAGCGAGACGACTTCCCAGACCTGACCCGCAAGGTCCAGTTCCTCGCCCGGGAGGAGTTTCCGGTCGGCGGTGTGAGGCGGGACGATTTCACCATCGAACTCGCCGCCTTTCAGACCATCGGCGTCGGCCTCGCCAATCCACACTTCGCACCCGGTTGCGTCCCGGAGGGCGACATTCCCAAACGTGTGGTCTCCGTGGTTGTGTGTGTTGATGACTGCCATGAGGGCATCCGCCGAGTACCCGAGTGAAGCAAGGGCAGGGAGAATGACCGTGGGAACGCTGCGGGGCCATCCGCTGTCGATCAGGACCGGCGGAGTCTCATGGGTTGGGTCAACAAGCAGGTAGAGGGAAAGCCAACAGGCCGGGACGTTCAGACCCGGCGCGAGGCTTTCCCGCAGTTCGTAGATCCCGGGCAGGACCTCGATGGGTCGCCCGGTGCCTACATTTCGGGGTTCGTCTCGGTACGGATTGGTGGTCATGCGTGTCCTCGTGCAGAGGATACGGTGACTGTGACAGTCAGGCGAGGTGCCAGACGACGCGTGAACGACCTCCCTGTCCAAAGCGCGGCGTCAGGGAGCTGGGTTCGCTTCGCGCTGCCCCGTCACCAGCCATTCGCATCGGGCGGTCCAGACCTGTGCCTTTCCCTTCCCGTGTTGCGCCGGAATTTGGGGCGGTCGAAAACAGTCCTGGCTAGGATGGTCTCTGCGTCATTCTCTGACTGTGGGCGGCTCCTGCCCACCCCCATCGCCCTCGATGTACATACGCTTCACTCTGTCACCGTCCAAGTCGGACGGCGTGCGTCACAGGAGGATCCAGTGATCGGCGTCGTGGCGCACGCGACCCACGGCGGCCATCTGGTTGAGGTAGTCGGTCAGGATTGGGGCGGCGAGGACCGGCGTCCGCGGTTGGTCGGCACAGATGGCGTCGGCGATGACGGCGATGGTTGCGGATCCGCCGGCGGTCCGTATGGCACTCGCAAGACGGTCATCAATGGTGTCGATGGCTTCACGGGAGACATCGACATAGCGATGAACCTCCGATGCCGGGGTGACATGGGCGGGCGGGAACGGCAAGTACGCGTGTGCCGGGAGGAGGTGTTCCACCGGAAGCGCGCGCACCCTCGCGAGGGTATTGCGGTAGGCCGGCCGGTTACTGGCACCCGGGACGCCCTGCGTGGTGGTGCCACGGGCCTGAATGGCGTCTCCGGTGAAGAGAATGCCCCGTTCGCGGTCGAAGATCCCGATGCTTCCGGGGCTATGCCCGGGCATGTCTATGATCTCGTAGTCCCGTCCGGCAAGGTTCACGATCTCGCCGCCGTCGAGGAGGCGATCGGCGGAATGGGGAGGGATCTCGTCGGGCCCGAAGCGGTCGCCACGGAGGAGTGCGGGACCGTCAAGGCGGCCAATCCAGATCTGGCATCCGGTCGCTTCGCGCAGTTGGACGTTCGATCCCGCGTGGTCGTGGTGACTGTGGGTATTCACCGCCACCTTGAGGTCGGATGGTGCGAACCCGAGGGCTTCGAGGGCAGGCAGGATCACCGTGTGCGTTGATCGCGGGACGCCGGTGTCGATCATGACGGGCGACGCATGGCCGGTTGGGTCGGTAAGCAGGAAGAGGGAGACCCAGGTCTCGGGCGTATCGAACGCCGGTGCGAGGCTTTCCCGGATCTCCCAGATGCCGGGCAGGATGGCAATCGGGTGGCCGGTAGCGACATCGCGGGCCTCGTCGCGGAAGGGGCTGACTGGATGCGGCACTGTCTCGGTCCTCCCTATGGATTGGTGTTCGTCTTGTTCGGTGGCCCTGAATTCGCCCCCACCTCGGTTGGACCCTCACCCCTGCCTCTCACGCAACGGGAGAGGCAAGATGTGATCCCACGAACCTCTGCCTAACGAAGGGGAGGCTCAGTCGAAATCCCGGCGAGTGAACAGGGCGTGCACATCGTATCCATCGGCGCGCAGACCGTCGGCACCACCTTCAAGTCGGTCGACGATGACGAGCACCCGGGCGACCGTGGCCTTGGTGTCACGTTCGATCGCCTCGATGGCGCGGCGGGTCGATGCACCAGTGGTCATGGTGTCCTCAACGACGATGACCGGGGCACCATCCTCGGCAGGGAATGGTCCTTCGACCTGTCGGCCGGACCCGTGCCCCTTAGGTTCCTTGCGGACGCTGAACATGGCAAGTGGCCGGTCGGTGGTTGCACTCGCGTACGCGATGGCCCCGGCGATCGGGTCGGCACCCATCGTCAAGCCTCCGACGGCACGCGCACCCGTCAGGTCCGCAGTGAGGTCGAGCATGAGGGCTGCGATCAGGTGCATGCCCCGCGGATCCATCGTTACCTGCCGGCAGTCGACGTAGAAGTCGCTCATCGCGCCGGATGACAGCTTGAAGGTGCCGTGACGGACACTCCGTTCGCGCAGGAGGGACCGGAGTTCTTCGCGGGCGGCGGTGATGTCCATAGGGAGTGATCCTTGCAGGGAGGCAGGATGGACGTGCCGACCGGATTGACGGCCGGACGTGACCGGAACCGTCGGGGAGTGTACCGCCGCGCGTGCTACGCTACCGCCCCGGAAGTGTTGGCGTACCACGCTGGCATCACGGTACTGGTCGAAGGGGAGACATCAGATGAGCGGGCGGGTCAATCGCGCGATCGAGTTGCTCAGTCAGGGGCAACCGGTCTACTACACGGGTTCGGGCGAGCGGTCGTACGAGGGTGGCAAGAAGATGGCCCACACGTGGGCCGATTACATCATGTACGAGATGGAGCATGAGGCGTTCGATGTCCATCTCCTCCATGAGTACATGCGTGGCCTCGTCGATGGTGGGCCGACCAGGAGCGGGCATCGGACCCCAACGGTCATCGTGACCTTGCCGACCGATGGATCTGATCCGGACGTGATGCGCGCGAACTCATGGCAGGTCCGTCAGGTACTTGCCGCGGGTGTGCACGGCATCCTCCTGTGCCACGCCGAATCGACCGAGGCGGTCAAGGTCTTCGTTGAATCCGCACGCTACCCGTTTGCCCATTACGAGGGCACGGGCCTGGTCCAGGGACGTCGTGGATCCGGCGGGCAGGGCATCGCCGCCCAGATCTGGGGCATGACGCCGGTCGAGTACCTGCACAAGGCCGACGTGTGGCCGCTCAATCCAGATGGCGAGATCCTGCTTGGACTCAAGATCGAGAACCATCGCGCCCTTGCGCACGTCGAGGCGAGCGTTGCGGTCCCCGGCATCGGCTTTGCCGAGTGGGGCCCGGGAGACATGGGCATGAGCTTCGGCTTCGCAAACAATCATGACGAGCCATTCCCGGAGGTCATGGAGAATGCGCGGTCGCGCATCCTCGCCGCGACGAAGAAGGTTGGCATCGCGTTCCTGAACACCGTGCGTGTTGACGATGTCGTGATGCGCCTGGAAGAGGGCGTGCGGATCGGTGCCGGACCGGAAGCGGCGGCCGAGATCGGACGCAAGCACACCAAGCGCACGATGCCCTGGTAAGGGGTAGACCCCGGATCGTGGGATCAATCGCGGACCGGTCGGGCTTGTGAGGAGCGCAACCGGTCCGCTTTTTTGTCGGATGCGAACCACGGTGGTTTTCGGGCCGATTTCCCACACACCCGATTTGGACCGTCGAGGGCGACGGCATTCCCTCCCTCCGCATCGCCCCCGATTTATGGACGCTTCGCCGGGTGGATGATCTTCCGATTCCCTGGTTCTCTTGAGTCAAGGTGCGATGTTGGCGTGGATCGTCGTCCCGGAATGGACGGGGCCCGGGTGTGCGGGAGTGTTGGAACCCCAACCGTCGATGCGAAC
>DDYL01000071.1:0-7392 GCA_002347925.1 Chloroflexi bacterium UBA2235
TTGGCAAGCCGCCAGGAGACCCGCCGGACGCGACCTCGCCCACGGCATCGCGTTTGTCGGGCAGTTCAGGTTGCACGTCTGGCATGACAACGCGCATTCTAGCAACGCAAGCCGGTTCCGTCGTTACGCAACCAATGGGAGACGCCTCCAACCATGCCACGAACACACCGACCAATCCTGGCCCTGACGATGGGCGATCCCGTTGGAGTCGGTGCAGAGGTTGTTGCCCGCACCATCGTCGACCCAGAAATCCGTGAAGCCTGCCAACCCGTCGTGATCGGCAATCCCGAAATCCTGCGTCGCGCAGCGGCTTGGTGCAATCTTCACCTGCAGCTTCATGAGGTCACCGATCCGGCCGAAGGCTTCGACGGGGCAGACGGTTCCGTCCCAATCTACGACCCGGCACCACTCATGTCAGCTTCGCTGATGAACCTGCCGGTCGGGAAGGTCAGTGAACTCGCAGGGGACGCGTCAGTTCGCTACGTCATTGCGGCGATCGATCTCGCCCTCGCATCACGGGTCGATGGGATCGTGACCGCGCCGATCAATAAGGAAGCCATAAACGCTGCCGGGCACAGGTTCGCGGGTCACACAGAACTCCTGGCATCACGGACCGGAGTGCGCGAGGCAGCGATGATGCTCGTCACCGGCGCCCTTCGGGTCATTCACGTGACAACCCACGTCGCGTTTGCTCAGGTCCCTTCACTTGTCACTCCCGACAGGTTGGACGAGGTCATCGGCCTTTTCCACACGACCCTCCAGGCCCTCGGCATCCAGTCTCCCCGTATTGCAGTCGCGGGGCTGAACCCGCATGCAGGGGAACACGGCCTGTTTGGCAACGAGGATTCTGCGATCATTGCACCGGCAATCAGCAGGGCCGCCAGTCACGGAATCACTGCCTCAGGACCGTGGCCCCCTGACACGATCTTTGCGCGTGCCGCCCGGGGCCAATTCGATGGTGTCGTGGCGATGTACCACGACCAGGGGCACATCGCCGTCAAGATGCTTGGCTTTGACGAGGGCGTCAACGTCAGCCTCGGACTGCCGATTGTCAGGACATCAGTCGACCACGGGACGGCGTTTGACATCGCCGGTCAGGGTATTGCACGCAAGAACTCGATGGTCGAAGCCACCCGCCTGGCGATCCAGCTCGGCCGGGCCCGCCACCGGTAACGGTGTCGACACACGCACCAGGAAATTTTTCGGGTTGCAACTCATCCCGGGGCTACAATTTCCTGCAGCCAGTCTATTTGCGCCCCAGGTCAAGCGCTCGGCGGGGCATCGTCCACAGGAAGGTGAAGTCGATGGTTCTTGCACCGGCGAAGACAGACAAGTCTCCCGACAGTGACACGGATGTCGTGAGCAGCCCTATCCGTGTCGCAACCGACGTACGTGCCCCGAAATTGTCTGCGACCCGCGTCCGCACGGAAATCTCCCTTCCCTATCTCCCGGAGACGCTAGACCTGCAGTCATTCTCGCAGGATGCACTCCTGGAGTCAGTCCTGTCAGGTGAACGTCTCTCTCCCGAAGGTGCGCTCTGGCTACTTCAGCACGGTGACACCGAGGCGATCAGGAGTGCCGCCGACCAGTTACGCCTTCGCCGGTTCCCCGACAACCGGGCCACGTTCATCATTGACAGGAACATCAACTACACGAACATTTGCGTCATCAAGTGTTCGTTCTGCGCCTTCTATCGGCTGCCCGGGTCACCCGAGGGGTACCGCCGTTCCATGGAGAACATCTTCGAACGGATCGATGAGGCGATCGCGCAGGGGGCGACCCAAATCATGTTCCAGGGTGGCCACGACCCGGAACTTCGCATTGAGTACTACGAGGATCTNNGAGGTCCACCATATTGCAAGATATTCGCGCCTGACGATCGCGGAAACACTTCGACGGCTCAAGGCAGCCGGTCTCGACAGCCTTCCAGGCGGTGGCGCCGAGATCCTTACTGAGCGCGTCAAACAGGCAATCAGCCCGCTGAAGAACAGTGCGGCGCTGTGGATCGAGATCATGGACGAGGCACACCGGCAGGGCCTACGGACGACTGGCACCATGATGCTTGGGCATCTTGACACCCTGAAAGACAGGGTTGAGCATCTAGCTGCGCTTCGCGAGTCGCAGGACCGCGCGCATGCAAGCTTCGGTCGGGACAGTGGCTACCGCGCGTTCATCCCCTGGACTTACCAACCTGATAACACCGCGTTGGCAGTACAGGCGCCAACGCGCGCCACCTCGGAAGACTACCTCCGCACCCTAGCGGTCTCGAGGCTCTTCTTCGACAACGTCACCCACATCCAGGGTTCGTGGCTAACGGTCGGGAGGAACACCGGCCAGACGAGCCTTCGCTATGGTGCTGATGACCTCGGTTCGATCATGCTCGAGGAAAACGTCGTGTCAGCAGCCGGGGTTGTCGAGAAGTGCATGACGAACAACGCCATGATCGAGTTGATCGTCGAGGCTGGTCGGGTTCCTGCACGCCGCGACACCACATACCGTTTGTTGGAAACCTACAACGTGGGGGATGACGGAGCGTTCACGCCCGCGCCAGTGCCCGAATCGGCGATCGCATACTGACGGTGAGGGTGCTGACATCACCCTCACCTAGATCACCGCCGTAACTGTCGAGTGCTATTCGACGAAAGAAATCGCTGGCATTGACCTCAAGAGGCCTGCACCGTGGGCTCGCTCCAGATAGGTCTGAAGGCCGAGCTTGCCCGCTTCGCCCATGTTCACCGACAGGTCGTTGACGTACATGTCCACGAACCGGTCCACAATTGGGGTCGTGAGGTCGCGGGCGTACTGTCGTGAGAACTCGAGCGCCTGTGGGCGGTGAGAAAAGCCGTACGCGATGCTCTGCTTCAGGTGGTCTGACACCATTGCGATTGTCTCGTCGCCGAGCGACTTGCGCACTGCAACCAAACCGAGGGGCAAGGGCAATCCCGTTTCGGAATGCCACCATTCGCCAAGGTTCCACACCTGCACAAGCCCCAGGTCGCCGTGGGTCAGCTGGCCCTCATGGATGACGAGACCCGCTGAGACCGACCCATCCTGTACGGCAGTCATGATCTGATCAAACGGCATCGGTACGGGTTCGAAGTCCCTCAGGAACATCCGTAACCCAAGGTACGCACTAGTCAGCAGCCCGGGAACGGCTATTCGTGTGCCAACAAGCGAACCCACATCCACACGGGTGCGCGCTATCAGGCACGGGCCATAATTCCGGCCGAAACTCGCCCCGTGCGTGAATACCGCGTAGCGCGAACAGATGAGCGCGAACGCGTGGGCAGACACCGCCGAGATGTCCAGTTCACCCGCCATCGCCTTCTGGTTCAAGGTCTGGATGTCGTGTTGCACAACCGAATACGCAATCCGGCCCGTATCTATCTTGCCCTCGGTCAAGGCGTAAGCCATGAATGCGTCATCGGAATCCGGACTGTGCCCTAGCGTCACCGAGACGCTTGGCCGGGAATTCGGTTCAATCATGACGATGGCCGACCCTTGTCTCGCGTGCGTCGCAAGAATGGCGGAAGGCTGTCAATCGAAGTCTCTTCGGGGAGGTAAACCGCACCGGGGTCCGGAAACGCAATCCTGCGTCGGGTGTCTCCTGCGCGTTGTTCGTCCCAACTTGGAGCCGAACCGTCGGGTTCAACCGCAACCTCATCGTCCAAGTCAGTCGCAAGGGACTGACCGAAAGCTCCCCGAACCGGAACAATTGGCTGGACGATTGTCTCGTCTCCATCGACACCCCACCCAATTCCCCGGGTCCGACCGTGTTCCTCACGAACAGGGCCGGTGCGCTCCTGGGTTAGTCCCCGGTCATTTGTACTTTGGCGTGTCGTCGTCGGTGCACGCCTGCCGAATCGGTCACGAGATGCGGTCATCCCGACCGTCGGCATACCAGTCGCAATCAGGGTGACGCGCAATTCGGGCACCAGACCTGCATGAACTACCGCGCCAAAGAAGAAGTTGACATCCGATGCGCAGACGCCCTTGATGCGGTCACAAATCTCCGTGACCTCATGCAAGGGAATATCTGCCGGGCCGGTGATATTCAAGAGGACGGACGACGCGCCTGTGATCGAGGTCTCTAGCAATGGATTGGAAACGATGGAGTCGACGGCCTGGGACATCCGGTTTGGCCCCTGGCCCTCTCCAATCGCCATGACCGCGGTCCCGGCGTTGGTCATCACTGACCGGACGTCCGCAAAGTCAAGATTGATCAGACCAGTGATCGTAACCAGATCGGATATGCCTTGAACGCCATGGCGCAGCATGTCATCGGCGACCTTGAACCCATCGGTCAGCTTCACACGGTGGTCAAGGTCAAGGAGGCGGTCGTTCGGGACCACAATCAATGCGTCCACGACCTCGCGGAGCGAACCGACACCCTCCTCGGCGAGCTTCCGTCGGCGCATGCCCTCGAAGGTAAACGGGAGCGACACCACGCCGACCGTCAACGCACCGGCAGCCTTAGCCCTCTGGCCAATCACCCCCGAAGCACCGGTCCCTGTTCCCCCACCCATGCCCGCGGTGATGAACACCATGTCTGCACCAGCGACCAATGCGTCAATATCCTCAATGACACTTTCGGCTGCGCGCATCCCGACTTCGGGGTTTCCACCGGCCCCATCCCGAGCCGAACCCGGCTTGCCCAGATGCAACCTGACCGGCGCTTCGCACCTGCCAAGTGCCTGTGTGTCCGTATTGACCGCGATGAACCGAACACCGGTGACCCCAGCCTCAATCATCCGATTGACTGCGTTGCCACCTGCCCCACCGACTCCGATGACGCGGACGTCTCCCCCAAGCCCCGGGGACATTTCAAGGTCGATGGACATCAGCGGGTCAGCCGGCGCCCGCCCAACTCGGGCCGATGATCCAGCACCAGCACGCGAACTCATTGGCATTGTGCGTTGGTCCGCCTTCACCGCGCCCAGTTCTCCATCCACACGCTTCCAAAAGGCCTTGTGCCGGTTGCAGTCACAAAACGTCCCAAACATGGCACGCTGCCGTGCCCGCGATTGGCAAGGTCCAATGGAGATGGTCACCACTTCGAGCAGGGCTTGCGTTCCACAGAAACCCCTGCCCGTGACTGGACATAATGCTATCACGAGACCCGTACGCCATTCTTGGCATGAACGGCCCGGACTAGCGCCTCAGGCCAGTTGATCCAGTCGGTTCATTACGAGGCCCGTCGTCGGCTTGGGATAGAAGTAGGTCGACTTCGGAGGCATTCGGTCCCCAGCATCCGCGACAGCGCAGACCTGACCGACTTCGGTCGGGCGCACGAGGATGGCAACCTCAGCCTCTCCGCGAGCCACCAACCCAATTGCTTCACTTGCATCGGGTGAGTACCGCAGGCGAGGAACTTCGCCGGGATGCCCGGCCTCTTCATGCGATGCCTCAATTCCGAACCCACCCTGCACAATCAACCAGTCAACCGAGACGACGTCGAGGCCCTGCCATGCGTCCGAGTGTCCGCCTGGCAGTGTCTCCTTCCACGCCACGTCCCCCCGCGGGGACACCTTCCACGCACCTTGCCGTGTGTACAGGACGCACGGATGGTCGTCAGTCGACGTTGCATCACCGAGTGCCTGTTCTATGGCACCAAGGTCCTTCGCGTCCCCGTTGCCCGAGACAGACAGCGAGAGGATATTGCACATGTCTTCAAGGTGGCCCAAGACCGAACTCAGGTCCTTGCCTGTCGCGCCAATGACACGGTGGTACGGACGGATCACCAGACCGGGATCGCGGGAATCGACAAACAGCACCATGGCGAATTCGTAGCCAGCATCAGGATCCGGCACTTCGCCTCTGTCACGCACGGCCTGCCGGCACGCATCCCGATAATGGATCGCTGTCTCGTATCGATGATGTCCATCAGCGATGTAGACCGGACGCGACGCGAACGCCTGACGGATGCGCCCGATCTGTAACGGATCAGTCACCGGCACCAACTGATGGATCTCATCCCCTTCGTCAACAAGGGCCGCATCAGCCCCGGACCACGCGTCGGCGACTGCCCTCGCAACACCGCCATCCTCGTCGTGATACACCAGCCACAGCGGACTGGTATTCGTCCCGGTGGCTTCCAGCAATGCAAGTCGGTCACGCTTTGGACCCGCCCGGGTGTGTTCGTGAGGGCGCACGATGTTCTGGGCCCAGTCATGCAGCCGGCACGCCACGATGAGGCCTCGCCGGGTAACGCGAGCACCGTCAAGCCGGAACGTCTGGGCATGCAGGTAGACCGCCGGCGCCCCCTCTCGGCGAAGGACGCCCTGCGAAGTCCAATCGGCAAGGCACGTCGCCGCGTCGGCGTACCTGTTGGGCAGCACCCTTGGGTCTGTAGACCCTAGGCCAAGTTCCACCCTGATGATGTTGAAGGGGCTCCGCGCGTGATACTCTGCCTGCGCGTCGGGCCCGATGATGTCATAGGGTGGACAGATCACATCCTGGGGTTCAACCCGTGCAGGGTCGTACCTCAAACCACGAAAAGCCCGGATATCAGTCATGGCCGAACCCCCTTCAACGCGCCGACGCACGGTAGCAGGGCGCAAGCTGCGCCTCGTTCGCCCCACCCGGCGCCTGTCGGCCTCGACGGACGGCCCATCTGGACCGTCAGTGCCGGTCGCACCCTCTCAAGCTGAACCAGGTTCGTCGTCCGGAGGCGGAGTGTATCAACGTCAGTCCGAACGGTCCGAGGACTGGGGAGCAATCGCGTCCCTCTACGACATCGAGCACCCAGCATGCCGTGGGGACGAAGCCCGCTTCTGGCACGACCGCGCAACCGAGGCACGCGCAACGGTGGAGGGGCCGATTCTGGAGCTTGCGTCAGGAAGTGGACGCGTTTGTCTAGCCCTCGCCCGGAAGGGCCATCTCGTGACTGGCCTCGAATTGTCGTCCATCATGGTAGAACGCGCGACCGCACGGTCCTTGAAATTGTCATCGTCAATCCGAGACCGCACCTCATGGGTTGTTGGCGACATGACCGACTTCACCCTGGGCAACGGGGCCTTCTCACTGGTGTTTGTTGCATTCAACTCATTCTGGTTGCTTGACGACGCCGGACAGGACGAATGCCTCTGCATGATGCGACGCCATCTGGCACCCGGTGGTCGCATCATCATCGATGTCTTCCCGCCAACGGTGCAGGATTACACCGACGAGGATTCGATTACCCAATTCCTTGGCAGGAAGTGGCATGGGCGGTCAGTCCTCCGCGTCAAGGACTACCGCTACCTGGTCGAATCGAACGCGGCGATCTCGGACGTTCGGTATTACTCGACAGACCGTGATCCTCGATCCCCTGCCTCGATGATCGGACAATTCAAGTACACCCTGCACCCGGAATCTCCGGAGCGGGTCGAGGCCAGGCTGCTCCGCGCGGGT
>DDYL01000071.1:7500-16277 GCA_002347925.1 Chloroflexi bacterium UBA2235
AGCACCGGGACCGCTTGGATCGTCCGTTCATTGCGGTAGGTGACCAGTCCCGGTGGGCCGCCACTGACACGGGTGACGTGGCGACGGGCTGTGCAGTCCACCGCAACCAATGGCGACTGGCGGGACGCGCTTCGCCCGGCAGCAATCGCCGCAGCAGCCTCGATCACCGCACTCGGGACATCACGGCCCGCCGCGCGGACAAGGACGTGCGCACCGGGAACGCCTCGAGCATGAAGCCACGGATCCTCCGGGTGTCCCGAACCGCGCAAGACGGCGTCATTTCCTCGCCCGCTTCGCCCGACCACGACCTCAAAGCCACCGATTGTCATCCGTTCGGTGCCGGCATCACGGGCGGACACCGCGGGCTTGTTCCGTCGACCAGGAAACTTGGATCCAAGATTGCGTTCGCGCCGTCCAGCCGAGACAAACCCTCCAGACGCCCACTCCTCACGCAGCCCACGTAGATCATCGCCAGACTGGGCAAGATCGAGGTGGACAAGCGCCTCCTCCAGGTAGGCCCGTTCCTGCGCTGCCTCTTCCAGACGAGGAGGAACCTCGCGCGCAGCAGCCTTCAGCTTGTGGTATTTCCGGAACACCTTTTGCGCATTGGCAACCGCGCCAACTCCGGGCTCCAGTGGGACGATTAATGCTCCCCCATTTGGATCAGAAGCATCGCCGACCGGAAGCTCAACCTCAACCATGTCCATGGTGACAAGGTCTGGAAACGCCAGCAGGTATTCACCAATGAGGCGCAGACGCGCGACCTCGGCCGGATCGATGATTGTGCGTGCCAGTGAGAACTGCCTCGCCCGGACACGGTCAAGGCGCGCCTCCAGGGCCTGACGGAGGGCGCGACGTACCCCAGCCTCAGGTGACCCCACCGCCGATACTGAAACCGCCTCGTGCCAGATGACCACCGCTTGGTTCAGTGACGCAGTTGGCTTGACCTCTGGATAGGTTCCGATCAGGTACGGCGCGAACGCAGCAAGCGATGCTGTCTTCGCATCCTCATCAATCACCCACGCTGCCGATGGGTTCCAATCCCCAGTGCCTACACGCTCCCATACCTGCCCAAACCAAGAGGCGATCGCATCCAACTGCACCCGATCAACGTCTACCACCGAGATGTCGATCATCCCGCCACAGCTCGCCCCAACCGCCTCCCTAGCCAGCAGGGGACTGCAGGCCCCAACCGCACGGACAATTGAGTCGCGCAGACGTGCACTCGCCCGACCACGGACTTCGGGCAGGTCGGCTATGGCGTCGTGAAGCACGTCTCCGGTCAACGCCCAAGGAACGCACTTCTCCGGTACGGAAGGCGGTTGGTACATCTCACGCGGGACAATTCGGCGGGATGAAATCCTCGCCTCTGGTTCCTCCGCCATGCGACCACCCGTCGGCCCACCCTTTGGACCAAGCCCCAGTCGGCGGCTGCACTCCAGGATCATCCCGTGTTCGTCCACGAGGATCACCGTCGTTCCGGGCCCGAGGAGTTCGACGATCAGGGTGACGCCATATGGTCCATCTTCGGACTTCCCAGCAAAGTCGATGTGGATGATGCGTTCGCCACGTGGCTGGGTCACCGCGGTCACAAGCGCGCCGTCGACGAGTTTCCGAAGCCTCAAAAGCAACGGAGTCACATCGTCTGACGGGCGCCCCGGGCGTTGATCCGAAACATGGACTGACGGATGCGAAGGATGCCCGCAGACAATCAGCCAGGAGCGTTCGCCACTTCCGTAACACTCGAACGCAAGAGCGTCTATGCCCGAATGGTGAATATGCTGGATCCTGCTCCCGACAATCCGCGCCGCCGTCTCTTGGGACAGGCACGCAACCGCCAACGCGTCGAGCGTCATCTCGCCGAACCCCCTGAACCCTTGACCCGTCCGCCAACCGGTGCCACGTGACTCGCGCGTCGGTCCAGGATTGTCTGGTGTGCCTGCCACTCAAGGTGGTCGTCCAGGGGCTCCAGCTTTGCCGAACCAGTCTGCCTCGCGAGTGCCATCCCGATCAGGTGGTCCGCCAAATGAGGGTTTTTGGGCAGCAAACTCCCGTGAAGGTAGGTGCCAATGGCGTTTGCCTGAACCACCCCCTCGGTGCCATCCTCGCCGTTGTTTCCGTTTCCGCTGACCACCCGACCAAACGCCCGTGCGCCGGAACCAATGTAGGTCCGGCCACCATGGTTCTCGAAACCAACCACGGAACTAGGGCCACCAACCGGCGCACCAATCCAGTCAACCACCACGTCTCCAATGCACCGCCGCACGGATAACCCCGGGTGCACTGTATGCATGTCAAATATCCCAAGGCCTGCCAGTCGGGGTCCGGTGCCGGGGTCATAGTAGTGCCCAAGCAATTGGTAGCTCCCACATACCGCCAAAACCGGTACTCCGTCGTGCACCGCACCGCGCAGTCCGTCTGCCTTGACCCTGAAAAGATCGTCCTCCAGAAATTGCTGATCCCCATCCTGACCACCACCCATGAACAGGATGTCGAATTCACCGCTACCGATCCGGTCGCCTACACCAATTGACACGACCTCAACGGCGATATTTCGCCACTCGCATCGTCGGGTAAGCACAAGGATGTTGCCCCGGTCAGCATAGAGGTTCAGCAGGTCTCCATAAAGATGCCCAATGCGAACCCTCACCTTGGATGACGGGACCGAGTTGATCGTCATCGTGCCGTCACTTCCGGGGAATTCACCCCGGCATCATCCCAGTACGCCCTCGCGTGTCCACGTCGAACAAGCAACGAACGGAGTTCCAGCATTGCGGTGTACGTGACCATTGCAACCACGGTCCCGCCGACCGGTGCACCCGACACCGCGCCATCGAGTGCGTCGGCCAGCCCCCCCAGAACGGTGACCGTTCCCGACGATGGGATTGACCCGATAACGCCCGCGTACTTCAATCGCACCGCTAGGTCGTCCGCGCGATGGCCCGATATTGTCAAGCAACTGACCTGGCCAACCAGGATTTCGAAGTCTGCGTCCCATATCCACGAGACATCCCGGCCATCCGCGTCAAAGTCATTCAAGGCGACCAAGACGTGGTGGCCCGACCCACCTCGACCTACCACGGTCCTGAGTGCCTCATTCATCCCGACCGGGTTCTTGGCGAGGACCATGACCAATCGTCGACCGTCAATCGTGAACCGTTCAAACCGCCCGAATGCCCCGCGGAAGGTGCCAATTGCAGATGCGATGGGCTCGAGGTCGCAACCAAGTGCCTCGGAAGAGGCCACGCCAGCGAGCGCGTTGTAGACGTTGTACAAGCCCGGAACCGGTAGCGAGACCCGGCGCTCTCCACGCGGTGTCTTCAGCGTGAACGCCGTGCCTTCCCACCCATCAGCCTGAATATCCGTTGCCACAATAGCCGGGGTTGGGCGCGCGTGGCCGTTGTCACAGACAAAGTCGCCAAGGTGGCCATAGGTGACGCGGATGTACCGCATGCGCCCACCGCAGACAGGGCAGAAGTTGGCATCCGACGCGTGATCAGGCGCATCACGACCGACGTCGGGATCACCAATGCCAAACCGAATGGTCGTGGCCGACCCACCGTCCAATGCGCTCACCGTTGGGTCATCGGCGTTCAGGACGAGACGCAGGTCGTGGGAACCTGGCAACGCGGAGATCGCATCTCTCCACTGCTGCGCGATCGCGTTGACCTCGCCGTAGCGATCCAGTTGATCTCGGAACAGGTTCGTGACGACGAGTACCCGGGCACGCGTGTCCCGCAACACCCTTGGCACCGCGGCTTCGTCCGTCTCGAAGACACCAATCGCGTTCTCTGGAACGCGGAGCGCGCCGGTAAAGCTTGCGTGGCGGAGCAATGTCGCCAGGACCCCCCGGGACAGGTTCGAACCACTGGCGTTGTGGATCGGGGCCCACCCTGCCGCCTCTAGCATCGCCCGGATAAGGTGGCTTGTCGTCGTCTTGCCGTTCGTGCCCGTCACCATCACGACCCCACCCGGTAGCTGTCGCGCCAGGTGTGCAAGCGCACTGGGGTCAAGGTAGTCGACAACCAATCCCGGAAGTGCCGTGCCTCCACCCCGGCCAACCGCGCGTGACACCCATCCGGCAATCTGGCCCATCGCCACCGCAAAGCCGGTTCGCAACCTCCGCGACCTCATTGGCGCCAACCCATCAATAACCTGACTACCAGACCTTCGGCATCATTGCTAATGATCATGCGCATTACCACGGCGAACCCGGTATCTTGGCGCCATGGACTACCGCGATGCGCAACGTGCAGGACGTCAATCCCGAAGCCGCAATCCGACCACCTCACGGCGCCGTTCCGTAGGTGATCTGGTGACACCGAGCCTGACATCCGGTGAGGCTGGCCCCCTTGACGACCTTCCCGACGCGCCGCGAACGGCGGGTGTGTTGCCACCGTCGCACGCATATTCGGCCATCAAGGACATGGCGCCTACCGAACGCCCGCGTGAACGCCTTGTGAGCAACGGAGCGGAATCCCTCAGCCTCGCGGAACTGATCGCCATCATCTGGCGCACTGGTTCCTCGGGTACGCAGCGCCAGAGCGCACTTTCCATCGCCATGCGCGCTGTCAACGAGCATGGTGGTGTAGCCGGTTTGATGGCTGCATCCCTGTCGGATCTCGAGCGCATTCCCGGCGTCGGTCCGGTCAAGGCGATCGAACTGAAAGCAGCACTCGAACTCGGTCGGCGTGTCGCCCTTGCTTCGGCTGATGAGCGCATGGTGATCCGCACACCACGGGACGTCGTCGATCTTGTCAGCGCGGGCATGTCTCATCTGGACAGCGAGCACTTGCGGATCGTCCTTCTGTCGAGCAAGAACCACGTGATGGGGATCCGCGAACTCTACCGGGGAACGCTGAACTCGAGCGTGGTCAGAATTGCCGAACTCTTCCGCGACGCGATCCGTGAAAACTGCGCCTCGGTCATCGTCGTCCACAATCATCCCAGCGGTGACCCGTCGCCATCGCCGGAAGATATCCGCATGACTGCCGACGCGGTCAAGGCGGGTGCCCTCCTAGACATCTCCGTACTTGACCACGTGATCATCGGCAGCCGAACCCTCCAGTGGGTAAGCCTTAGAGAACGACGCCTGGGTTTCTCCGACTCACCGGTATGACCGACATGCCCAGTCACGATCCGGGGTGGCAAGGCAGGTTGACCCGCCACCCCCGACACGCACGAGCGATCACCGGCAAACGGGTTGTGAAACCTTGCCACCACTCTTGACGAAGTCAGCCGCACACTGGAACGAAAGGGTTGGGGATCCGTTCGCCTCCAGCAGGCCAAACCCGTACTTCTCGTCGGGTTCCGGAACAATTTGCCGAAAATTCAGGTTCCAGATGATCACGTTGGTGACGTACGGAGCCTCGTTGTAGACCAATTCCAGCAGCCGGGCAATGTATTTCGCACGCTGTGCCTCGCTGTTCTCGGTCGCGTATTCATAGCCGGGAACAGGCTTCGCCGTAACCGACCAGCCGACTTCGGTGAACCACATCGGCTTGTTATCACCGTACTTCTGCTGCACCTCGCGCAGCTGCTGGAAGCGCCGGATATAGAAGCTGGGGTGGCCCTTGAATCCGGTCGACGACACCGTCTTTTTCTCCGGTGTGTCGTCTGGCGGATTGTTGTATCCACTTGGGTGTACGCCTAGGACATCGAAATAGCGGCTGATCTCGCCGCCGTTCACCTGATAGAGCAGGTCGAGATACAGGCGATCGTCGATCGCGATCTTCACCTGGTCGATGCATCCGCCCGAGGCGCGTACGTCAGGGTTCAACCAGCACTCACCGACACCTGTCGGGGTGAGGGCAGGCAGGACCACGATCACGCTCTGATCGGCAGACTTCACACCCACATACGCGGACTTCATCAATGCAAGGAAGTCCACAACGCCTTGGGGCGGAGCCGCCGGTGCGTTCGGCCACATGCGCGAGGCGCCCCATTCACCGGCAAGGTTCTGTTCGTTCCAGGGTTCAACCGCCCGGACCTTCCCCTTATAGCGGTTGACCACAACGGTGACGAAGTCACGGAGTTGGTCTGGATCGGCGGGGCTGTGCCCACCGGGAGCTGCCAGGAAATCCGGCGCATGCACGACACTCAAGAGAATGTTCAGGTTCGCCTTGGACAGTTCAGCCATCACTGCGTCGAGGTAGGAGAACTGGTTGGTCCGATACGAGTGGGTGCGACCGTTCACGACCACGTTGAAACAGTTTCCTGGTTCCTTGGCACATTCAGTTGAGCTCTGCTCGTACTGGCTCCAGACCACCTGCTGCTTGGCCCATTGGAAGCCCGACTGCTGAATCGCCTCGATCCCACGCGTCCGAACCTGCGGGTTGAAGAAGTCGCCCTGGTAACCAAAGTGCATCGGCAAGGTGCGACCCGGTGGCAGGACCATACCCGGGATCGGCGCGAGCGCCGCGACACCGGGCGAAGCTGGGGACACCGGTGCCGGTGCCGGCGCAACCGGAGCGGGCGTTGGCTTGGCAGGTGCTGGCGCCGGTGGTGCCGGGGCTTGAACCGGCGCCTGGGCCACTGGAGCCGCTGCGGCTGTTGGCGCCGCCCCGATGTCAGTCACCAGGGAAATCTGCGCCAAACCTGTCGGTGGCTTGCCCTTCGGATGCGGTGTAACCGCCGGGCCCGTCAGGATGGCTGCTTCCTTGAGGAGATCGCCGCCATTCACGATGGTGATTGCGCCGGCCTTGATCCCACCGGGACCATCGGCTACCCACCGCTGGAGTGCAAGTCGCTGAAACCTCTGTGACACATACTGCCCGAAGAACAGGCGAGGCGTGTTCATCGGCAACCCGCAGAAGGCCCATGCATCCTTCAGCACGCCCTCCCCGCAATAATCCATGAAGTACTTGGCGAGTTCCTTGTCCTCAAGCCACGCCAACCGGACACTCACGGCACCGTCAAAGGAAGATGCACGGTCATCCTCACCGCCGCCGATCCCGCGCGATTGCAGGAACGCATTTGCGCCCGTCTCCTCAAGCACCTGAAACGTGTTCGCCAGGACAACCGGGCCTTCCTTGCATCGCTGCAAGAGGAACCGCTGGAATGCCTGGTACTGGCATCCGTCCGTGCCCGGGAAGACGCTGCTGACCGGATATCCGACCCAGTCGACTCCCCCGAGCTCCTTCATCGCCGAATAGAACGGGTTGACCACGTCATACCCATTGCCACTGTCACCACCGGCCTGCCGATAGTGACGACCAATCGTCACGTCACCTTCGACGATCGCTTCGTCGGGTTCGTCCGCCGCGCGCACCATCGTCGGAGTCATCGGTGCCAAGGAAGAGACGACCAAGGTGGCGACCAAACCGACCCGCGTGGCCAGGCGCGAAAGCCATCCGGCGCGTTGCGATTTTCCACCATTCACGAACTGCATTCTCACTTCCGGTCACTCCCCGTGCCGCCATTGCTTGAGTGTCAATTTCTGCCGTCATCCAACCGGTCAATGACCGGTCAGTGATTCACTTACACGTCGGCTACCAGGCCGATGCGAGCAGCAACGATGAAGTCATTGATATGTAATCCACCGATTGAATGCGTCCACACGGTCACTTGCACCTCGCCCCAACGGACCAGAAGGTCCGGATGATGCCCAGCGGCTTCGGCAACCGTGGTGATGCGGTTCACGAACGCCACCGCAGTCACGAAGTCCGGGAAGCGGAACGACCGTTCAAGTCGGCCACCCTCGGCCAATGCCCATCCGGGCAATCGCGCCATGAGAGGCGCAATCTCGTCCCCGTGCATCGACACAGTCCCGAGGGGGCATGGTTGCAGTTCCTGATCAGCCAGTTCACTTGACATGTCAGGAATGCAAACGTTCCGTCACCTTCGTGCGCGTCATCGCGCGACGGTCGTGAAGGCTCGCAGCAGGGCCGGGGCATCGGCGGGACGCAGTCGCCAGTGGGTACGCCGGATGCGCCACAGATCAGGCAGAAGCCTCAGCGCCGATGACAACTTGACCCGGCTATCGGGGACATCGTCCCACGTCACCCCGAGCTCGTAGATGACCAGTCCCAGCCGTTGCGCAATGTACACCGTCTCCACATCGAACATGAACCCGTCGATCACCTGTTGCGTGAAGATGGCACGAGCGACCACCCCATCAAAGACCTTGAGCCCACACTGCGTGTCGCGCAGCGTGTGGACACCGGTGATGCCGTCACGAAGGATGTTGAACAGCCTCGCACTGAGTTGCCTGAACATGGGTTGCCTCTGGCCCACCCGAGCTCCGGCCACCGCACGCGAACCGATCACGATGCGGGTGCCCGCACCATCCAGGGTGGTGAGGACGCTGAGGGCTCGGTCAACCTCCTCGATAGGCGTCGACAAATCTGCATCGGTGAACGCGACGTGCGTGCCTCGGGAGGCCATCACGCCAGTACGGACTGCACGTCCCTTCCCGCCGTTTGGGAAATACTCAAGGCACCACGCGCGGAGCGGCCCCTCATGGTCGATACCCGCAAACGCTGCCTCGACAACAAGACGGGTGGCGTCCGTGCTTCCGTCACTGATCACAAGCAGTTCGGTTGTATATGGCCGGGACTCGAGGTAGGAAATAAGCGATGCAAGTCTGCTGCCCAGGCGCTCGGCCTCGTTGTAAGCCGGGATGATCAATGAGAGGTGAGGGACATAGTCCGGCGCGGCCTCCGAAGCCGGAGGCGATACGGGCACGTCAGCCGGAGCACTCATCGCTCCGGTGCGCTCGAATCTCGGAGACATGGGCCTCAACGGCGAACCACCGAAACGACGGATACAACCCGAAT
>DDYL01000071.1:16303-19838 GCA_002347925.1 Chloroflexi bacterium UBA2235
GTCCCCAATCCTCGGGACCCATCCGGCACGGTGGCACCCGCCACCAGCACCTTCGGCGCGTTCGCGCACTCGCATCGTGGACACGAAAAGTTCACCACCCAATCACTGTCGCCCGAATCATCCGCCGAAAGGGCAACTTCAATCTCAAACGCGCGCACCGAGGCCCGGTAACCGCATCGGAGGCACTCCACATCGGGGCGGGGTTGACGCGCCATGGACCAAGCAACGATACCTGAGGTCACAGCACGGCGCAGCACGTTGCGCAATCGCACCCAGTCTGCGACCTGTGCGCGTTACGATCATTTCGTCACCTGCCAACCAAGGAGACTTCCGTCAAATGACTGACCTGAACAGTGCTCTTGAGGCGGCGATTTCCGGTATCCAGGGTGACTTCGCATGGCACATCGAAGATCCTTCGACGGGACGTGCCTGGACACGGAATGCGCACGAGGCATATCCAGCCGCAAGCACGCTCAAGGTGGCAGTGTTCCTCCGTCTCCTGCAGTTGGTCGACGACGGGCGTGTCGGGTTGGATCACCAGATACGGTTGCGTCGATGGCATCAGGTTGGCGGTGCGGGCGTCCTTCAGTACTTTTCCCCGGAGACCAGCTTGACGGTGGGCGAAGTCGCAACCTTGATGGTCATTCTTTCGGACAACACCGCCACGAACATGATCATCGACCTGACTGGCCTCGGTGCGGTCAATAACCTGGTCTCATGCCTTCCAGGCGCTTCACACGCGACCCGCATCAACCGCTACTACGGCAAACCATCGATGGCCCTGCCGGACGGGACGCACTTCACCGCGATGGCTACGGCCAACGACCTTGCGACGATCTACCGCGAGGTTCTCGCCGGAAAGATCCTCGGTCCCAGAGGCCGGCAGGCCTTCTGGCAGACATTGCTTCGCCAACAGGACCGTGCGATGGCACCACGTCACTTCGGACCAGACATCCTGATTGCCCACAAGACGGGCGCCATCGATGGTGTGAGAAACGATGTCGGGGTCTTCTGGCTCCCCGACCCCACCGTAGGCGACGAACCGAAAGCGTACGACCCGATGATGATTCCCCACCTATCGGACCCTTCGGGCCGCCCGATCATATTCGTGGCGTTAAGCCGAAACCTTGGCGATCTCCGATGGACGGTAGAGAATGCTGGCGAAGCCGCCATCGGCCGGCTAGGCGCAGCCGCCTTGGAGTACTTCCGCCATCCGGATCACTGAAATCAATCTCACCAGCTAGAAACGCAAGAGGGTCGGCCAAGCGGTTTGCCTGGCCGACCCACTTTATGTCCCCTGCACGGATGACGATCGCGGCGCTTAGGCCTCGTCGTCGTCCTCAACCTCTTCCTCTTCGTCAATGCTCGTCACTGTCTCGAGGATTGACGCGTAGACCGCACCAAACTGCTCAAGGACTGCCTCGCGACGGGCGTCGAGGTCATCCGGAAGGCCCTTCTCGACAATCGAGAGGGTCAGGCGGGTTGCCGTGTCAAGGATCGCGACTGCAAGTGTCGTGTCGACATCCTCGAACTCGGTATCAACCTCTTCGGGAGGTGCCGGCGGACGCTGCTCACGATACGGAGGACGACGGTCGTCCGACGGGGGACGGCGGTCATCAGACTGGGGACGATCGCCGTACGATGGACGATCTCCCGATGGCGGACGACCACCGAAAGCCGGGCGGTCACCGTACGGTCGGGGCGGGCGGTCGCCGTAAGGGCGAGGACGGTCGAAGCCACCCCGCTCACCGCCTCCGCGGAAACCTCCACGGTCGCCGCCCTCTGGACGGCCTCCCTCGAACGGGGGCCTCCGGTCGCGGTCGAATCCTCGCGGGCTACCCCCGCGGTGGCGATCAGTCATGCGCGTGCTCCTTCCAGTTACCCAACGAGTATACGTTCAGGAACGCGGATCGCAGCTGACGCAAGGAAGCCGCACCCGGATGGCGGGAAGTGCTCCCGCATCATCAGGCTTCGGACCCTCGGTCAATTGTGTCAACACTGTCCTGCTGACGCAGGGGACCGGTCACGCGTGGCCCGCCACCTCAAGGTGCAAATGCCCAAGCAAGGTCGCGGCTGGTCCATCCGACGCGTGACTGCCAAGTGCAGCCGCAACGGCGTCAAGTTCGGCAACAAGTTTTGGGTTCTGGCGTCGCGCCATGAACGAAGCCACAATCGCCATCGCTCCCTGCCGACGGGCCCGTTCAAGATCGTCAAGCTCTTCTATCAGCATCTGGACCGCTGATCGCAACCGGTCAAGGCGGGCGGTCGCCACCGCTTTTCCTGCGTCGGTCATGAGTTTCGGGACAAAATCCTGCGCCTTGCTCTCGATCCACGTCGGAATGCGTTCGCGCAAGTATCCCTGGAGAAAGTGGGCGAGGTTCTCATCAAGCCACGTCGGAAAGTGCTCACCGCGGGCGGCATATTGCACGTCCTGATTACGCAAACTTATCTGGATATTGCGGTAGAAGGCGGGCATCCCGATGTTTGCGTCAATCGTGTCCGCATCGTAGAGGCACCGACCGGCAAGCGTGCTGTCTGGCTTCGCGATCAAGTGCTCGATGATCGCGGTTTCGACACCATGGATCAGGTCGGCGTCGAAGCCCCGTGCTTCCAACAGCACCCGCGCCACCTGTCCACCCGATGCGTGGTGGACCGTGCCAGACAAGCCAAGGCGGTCATAGATGTCCGTGACCACGTTGCGCCGTGCGGGCGGCAACGTCGCATTCCGCCAGAAACCATTCTCATCAAGAACGCGCTTCCCATCCGGGCCTGTCAGGATCTCGCCGTCGTAACTCTTGGTGACATCGTGCAGCGTGGCGGCGTACGCCACCAAGCGCTTGTCTGCACCCTCCACGCCCGCCAGCGTTGTCGAAAGTCCCCGAACCCGGCGCATGTGTTCGTGGGTGTAGTTCCGCCACGAAAACCCTACCCACTCTTCATCCCAAAGGAGGTACGTCTCCTCAACCAACGCGTCGAGTTCGGCAATCGTCCGGTCGTCAGTGTGCGTCAACTGTGTCATTCTGTAACCTGGCGGCGAGTATACTCGGCTATCTGAGGACACGCGAAACCTTGCCGAAAGACCAGACCGTTGCGTCGACCGGTGTCGACCTTCACCTGCACACGACGGCGAGCGACGGTCGGTGGACGCCAGAAGGACTTGTGCTCCGGGCCGCGCGCTCGGCAATCGGCGTGATCGCAGTCACCGATCACGACTCCATTGAGGCAGTCGAAGCGGCCTCATCCGCGGGTGCCAACCTCGGTGTCATCGTAGTCCCTGGGGTGGAAGTCACATCCAGGCACGGCGAGCATGACCTTCACGTCCTCCTCTACGGAAATGGGCTTCGTCGCCCTTCAGCGCCGGTCAAAGAGATGCTTGCGACGCTTGCTTCCCTCTCACACAACCGGGTCGTCTGGTTCCTGAACCGTCTCGCGTCACAAGGAACCCGACTGGAGACCCTTCCCATCCCTACGGACCCGGTCACCCGGTACCGGACCTTTGATCTTTCCCGTGCGCTGAGGCGGGAAAGCATTGTCC
>DDYL01000071.1:19939-28085 GCA_002347925.1 Chloroflexi bacterium UBA2235
GCGCCGCTAGACGGGATCGAAGCGCACCACCCCCAGCACTCGCCAGACCAGCGTGACGAATTCATTGCATTCGCTCTGAAGCACCGGCTCTTGGTAACCGCTGGTTCGGATTCGCACGGGCCGGCGCATGCACGCCAACCGTTTCCACATCCGGCTTCGTGGGTCGGAAACTTCCTGGACCGCGTTCTGCCCTCATCGATCCCGATCGCGTCCAGTGGCGTACGTCGCCTCGCGACGGACCTACCAACATCCGCAATCGCCTGAACAAGGCGCAAGAGAACTATGGCAACACCACAGACCCACCTGTACGACACCGCGCTCCTGGACCGCTTTGCGCGTGTCACACCCCAGACGCGCCTCCTGGACCTTGGCTACTACGATCCCGCAGGGGCGCTGTGGGCCGCCGAACACGGTGCGGCGGTCACCGCGTTGCGCCCGTCCATCGACCTGATCGTCGAACTCGACCTCGCCGCGCGCCATCGGCGCGTCCGGGTTGACGCGCGCCTCGCCACATCGCTTGGCTCCTCCGATTGGGGATCGTTTGACGCGGCGTTCCTGATTGCCCCGTTTTTCCTGGGCAATACACCGGTCCGCAACGCCATTGACCTCGTTTCGCAGGCTCTCACACCCGCGGGAACCCTCCTCTACCAGGCGCATCGCAGGCATGGCGCCGACACGTTCATGAAGTACGCAAGGGAGCGGTTCGAGCGCGTAGACCAGGTCGGCATCGGAACGCATCAATGCCGCCTTTACCAAGCCACTGGACCGATACCAGCGACTGCAAGCGCCGCGACTGCGGATCCAATCGAGCATGTACTCACTGTTAGGCAGACAAGCATCCGCCTCCAACTCGGTGCCGGGGTCTTCGGAGCTCGCGGAATCGATCCCGGTACCACGTTCCTGCTGCAGACCGCTGAGATCCCGGCCGGCGTATCCGTTCTCGACCTCGGATGCGGCGCCGGTGCGATCGGGATCCATCTGGCATCCGAAGACCGGCGCCGTCGTGTGGTCATGACCGATGTGTCACAGGCCGCCGTAGAACTCGCATCCGCAAATGCCACTCGGAACAACCTGGACCGGGTACGGGTACTCGTCAGTGATGGCTTCGCCGCCATTGCCCGCGAGCGATTCGAGGCGATCCTTTCGAACCTGCCCGCACACCGGGGACCAGTCGATGACCCCTCACTCGCAGAAGGACTCATCCGCGACGCGGCCGCCCACCTCAACGAGGACGGAAACGCGTGGTTCGTGGTCAACCGGTCCCGCGGGATCGAACTGCCGGCCGCCCGAGCCTTCCGGCATGTGGAGATCGCCGCTCAGAACGCCCGCTACAAGGTTGTCCGGTGTGCATCTCCCCGACCAACCCGGTCAACTCGGCACGGNNTGGGAGGCGCGGCTGGTCCGGTGACTGGTGCAGTCTTCAAAACTGTTGGGCCGGCGTCAAGCGTCGGTCGGTGGGTTCGACTCCCATGCGCCTCCGCCATCATGTTCCGGATCCGTACTCTCGGATCCGGAACACCCGTCATCCAGTACCCCTAGAGCGCGGCTCCAAGGGGCAGCGAGACCGCCCGACCCGAAGTGACGCTTTGGAAAATCGCGTCAGTCACTTCCATGTACCTGAGACCATCAAGGAACGATGGTTCAGGATCGGTCCGCCCCTCACGGATCGCGTGGATGAAGTCAGCCTCCGCGGTCCAGTGCATCTCTTCGTCCGGCGAGATAGGGCACTCGTGCAATTGGGAGTCGGTCCGCTTCCCGATCAGGATTGTCCCGCTGCCAGGCGCGTCGGTACCCGAAAGGTAGCGGATCGTCCCTTCGGAACCATAGATCTCGATCATGTTCGGTTCCGCGCCGAACCGGCCGACCCCACAGAACGACGCTGATAACAGGCCACCGCCCGCAAGGCGACCAGCAACCGCCACCGAGTCCGGGCGCTCAACCGCCGTCTGGCCAGTCCCTTGGTTCGTCTGCGCCGCGGGCCTCGACGGGATCAGCGTCAGTGCGTCCGCAGAGACGCGAGACAGTGTGCCCACCCAACGGTGAACCACCTCAAGGTTCATCCCGAGATGCATCGTGTTCACGCCGGAAATCGCGGCGATCTGACGCCAATGCACCGGCGCATGCGGATCAGCGTAGTCCTCGATGAACGACCTGACATTCACATGGAAGATGTCGCCGACATAGTGTTCGGCCAGCAGGCGCCTGATGACACGATCACCACGCATGTAATGAGGCGGCGGGCAGAGCATCGCTGTCCGGTCTGTGAGCTTCCATGCGTCGTACATCCGCCGGGCATCCGCGTAGTCCAGCGCCATCCGGGCCTGGCAGAACACGTGCTTTCCAGCTTCAAGCGCTGCCACCGCGTACGGACGATGCAGATACGGCTGCGTGCCAATCCAGACCGCGTCAATCTCGTCCGACGCGATCAGTGCCTCAGGTGTTGGATACGTCCGCGCGATGCCGTACTCGGATGCTGCACGCGCAGAGCTTTCATGCGTGCTGTTCACCACGCCTGCCAATTCGACGCCCGGCACCGCCCGCAAACCCGGCACGTGACGTGTCCGACAGATTGCGCCTGCGCCGATGAAACCGATTCGTATGCGGTCTGGGTTGGTCATGCGGTCCCCTCCGTAACCTGCCACGCCCTTCGGCACGGCCGGAATTGCCTTCGCTCGCCGATGGTATCGGTTTGCCCACTCCGGTGCGCGGGCCTATCATGTCGCACAGCCGGGTAGGCACCCATGACGCCAGTCCGGTGGGGAAGGACGACCATGACGGTACTGACCACTCCGAAAGTCGATCTGGAGCGCTTCCGCGAACAGGGCTACCTCGTCGTTGAGGGAATCTTCGACCCAGTTGCCGATCTCGACCCCGTCGTGGCGGAATACTCCGCCCTGCTCGACACCCTGTCCGACGAGTGGGTTGCAAACGGCACCATCAAGCGTGACTACCGTGAGCTCCCGTTTGCCGAACGCTTGGCCGGCGTGCTCAATGAGGCCGGACCGTCCGGGTTCCAGCCATTCGACATCTCACTGCCGTTCAACGGGGTGACCGAAGAGACCCGAATCCACCTCGGATCCCAAGTGTTTGGGTTACTCCGCAATGAGCGACTGCTGAATGTTGTCGAGCAGTTCATCGGACCGGAGATCCTCTCGAACCCGATCCAGCACGTTCGGATCAAGCCTCCTTCGCGCCTTCTCGGCAAGGAATTCCGCAACACCCTCGTCGGGCAAACCGATTGGCACCAGGATCAGGGTGTAGCCCTTCCCGAAGTCGACGAAACCGAAATGCTCACCTGCTGGATGCCGGTGTTCGATGCGACAGAGGAGAACGGTTGCCTGTGCGTCGTACCGGGTAGCCACACGAATGGTCTCGCAACCCATTGCCCCGGCACAACTGACGCGCGGAAGGCACTTCATATCCCCGATGAGATCCGTGGCGACTACTACCTGCCGGTTCCGGTGCCTCGCGGGGGCGCACTGTTCCTGCATCGCCAAACCATGCACGCGTCCCTCGACAACAAGAGCCAGGGTGTCCGTTGGAGTTTCGATCTCCGGTACCAGCCGATCGGACAGCCGACTGGTCGCCCTTGGTTCCCGGACTTCGTCGCGCGTTCAAGAAGCAATCCGGCAACCGAGCTGCGTGACCCGCAGGTCTGGGCACAGATGTGGCACAACACCCGGACACACTTGGCGAGCATCACCGAAAAGATCAAGACCAACCGGTGGACCGGTGACGAACCAGTCTGCGCGGCCTAGGAAGGGGCATCTCACGTGACAGCCTGGGAACATCGAACCGTCGTCGTCGGTCGGGGCCGCAATGCGGACAGTACACCGGGAGACTGGCAAGTCGACTTCGGAGATGGAGAAGTCCTGGTTGGTCTTCAGACCGTCCTCGACTACTACGGCAGCCGCGGGTGGGAACTCGTGACGGTTCTCCCCCAGTCATGGGCAGCCACCAGCGGGCAATTCGGACCATGGGACATCACCCAGTACCGCGCTGTCTTCAAGCGGGCGACACCGGGTTCGGCCGGGAGTAATCGGTGATTGCCTGGCAGTATGCGTACCTTTTCGTCGTAGTCCGCGGAGGCGACCACCTTGTTGCAAGCATCGACGGGGTGGTCCTCGACCTCTCTCGGGATCAACGCACCCCATGGGATGTTCTCAATCAGCTGGGTGCCGATGGGTGGGAACTCGTCACGGCTGTCCCGACGGCACCGATGACCATCGTGCGTGATCCGTCAACGACCCATGAGGTTCCCGAAAGTTTCTGGGTCTTCTACCTGAAGCGACCCCGCCTGCCTGTAGTGACCTACGCTTCCACCTGAGACACAATGCCACCGCGCCGATGGACGGGAACCCTTGCGCCAGCCCGTTCGGCGAGAGTGGTTCCTACCCGAAACGACGGGGGCATCCTCGGTGTCCATGCCATCGTGGGGTCGTAGGCCCCATGGCGAACCATTCCCTCCAGGTCGACCGGAACCGGTCGGTTCGGTCGGCCACGCTTGAAAGCGATGGTCAGCCCGAACCACGCAACTGGCCCGGTAGCCAGAACGGCTGCCGAAATCCCAAGGACCTCGGCGCCTCCGTCCGCCACCTCATTCACAATCGCCAGGCCCAGAAGGATCATCGGCAGCGCGGTTACCAGCGCGATGCCCGGAATGCCACCAGGAACCCGGAATGGACGGATGATTCGCGGTTCGCGGATTCGAAGGACAAGCAACGCGAAGAACTCGAGCAAGAGCGTGGCGCTGTAGACAACCACGTCAATCACCGCCAGGCTCGTGAAGTCCACCAGTGCAATGAACGTGAACAAGACACCGCTGAGGATGAGGCTTGCCGTAGGCGCACCGGTACGGGCATTCGCCTTGGCGAGCAACGGGGGGAGGTAGTGGTCCTCCCCAAGGGCCATCGGAATGCGGCTGTTCGAGAGCATGTTTGCGTTGAATAATCCGGCCACCCCGATGACGGCACCGACCGCGACCGCGAACCGAAGTCCCTCACCGCCAATTGCACCCGCAAGCGCCGGGAATGCACCCTCTCCCCAGGCAGCGGGGTCCGAGGTCACCGTCAAAGCTGCGAGAACCGGCAGCAGATACGTGAGCATGGACAAGACGACAACAATCCCAAGCGCGACCGGGATTGTCCGGCCAGGTCGGCGAACCTCACCGTTGACCGTCGCAACCCCATCCCACCCTTGGTAGTTCCACATCACCAGGAACAGGCCTGCCCCTAGGGCGCCTGCGGTCCCCTGCCCGGATGGTGGCCCCCCAGACCATGAACCAACCACGGCATCAAAGGACGAAAATCCTTCGACAGCCATCCAGGCCATCGCAATGAACGGGGTGACGACAAGAACACCCGCAACACCCGCCAACCATCCAGCGACCCGCGCTCCAAGAAGGTTGGCACCAACCACTGTCCAGATCAGGACCGTCGCAAGCATCCATCTGCCCGCGTCCGACACGAACCAGTCCACACCGGTAACGTCCCGGAACACCGCCGACCCATACGCACCAAACAGGACCGGGTAGATACCCATGTCCACGAAGGAGACGAGCCAACTCCACCAGGCCTCCTGGAAACCCCAGAAACTCCCTAGCGCGCGCTTCACCCAGGCGTAGTAGCCACCCGGTACCGGAATCGCAGCGGAAAGTTCGGCCACCATCAAGGCCGTCGGAACGCTCCAGATGAGCGGCGTCACCAGAATAAGCAAGATGGCCAGCAACGGCCCCGCCGATTGCACGACCGGTTCAATCCCGTAAGGGCCACCCACCACAGTGAAGAAGAGAACTGCCGTGAACGAGATCAGTCCTAGACGCCCACCGACACGTCCAGTTGACATTGGCCGACCTTCATTCATGCGCGCCATTCAGACAAAACGGCAAGGAGGTTAACCAGAACCCTCGACAGGGGTCGATACAGCATTGAGGACACTGCTGATCGACTCGCGATGGGAATCATCGAGGATAGACGCGTTGGTTCGGAAGTATCGCTGCAACAAAGCCGTCACCTTCGGGTCAGGCTCATCCGAAAAACGCATGATCGCCGACTGCTTCCGCATGCGCACACCAGAGGTAGTGCCTTCGTCCACTGTCCCGACTTGCAGTCGGGACCCAGCGGACCACTGCGCCACGTAATGACGCCCTGACGGCCACTGCTCGTAGCTCAACTGGAAACCCTGGACCGCGTCAGAATCGTCGACCCAGATCACTAGTTCACCACCGCCACGGTCAGTGGTGTCCCAGAACCAACGGGTATGCAATCCCGGTTGATCCTGCTTGACATACTGCCCCTCGATCTTCTGCCAGGGCACGTCATACCTTCCTGCACGCCTCACGGAGAACACGATCACCCACAACGACAATCGGCCGTGAATGGTCAATCCACGACCGACGTGGGATCTGCGGCACGTAAGGGGCGAACGTGCGCCCCGTCTAATCCAGCCGAGAACCTAGTTCTTGTAGAACCCGCTATTGGAGTCAACGAAGTGCTTCCACTCCTCGGGAACAGCGTCCTCGGGGAAGATGGCGCTCACCGGACACACGGGTTCGCAAGCCCCGCAGTCGATGCACTCGTCGGGATTGATGTAGTACTGCGGGGCGTTATCGTCCGAGTGGATGCAGTCCACCGGGCAGACTTCCACGCAAGCCGCATCCTTGGTGCCGATGCACGGTTCGGTAATCACGTAGGCCACGGTCGAAGCACTCGCTTTCCATGCGCCAGGGTTTCCCCGGCAGAGTCTGTCCATTGTAGCACCGAGAACCGTGGGAACAATGTCCGTCAGAACCCCTATCCGCCACCACCACAAGGATGCACACGGAAAGTCCCGATAATCCCGGTACACTCTTCCCGATGAACCGGAACCTGTCCCTCTTTGCCAACCGCCCAGCAGCAGTCTGCCCCCAGTGCGGCGAACCGGCCAAGCTAAAGTCCGTCGTTTGAGGCGGGCCCGCGTTCGCACAGCTTTGCGAGAAGTGCCGCCGGCAGTCGTCCCAGAAAGACGCACTCTCGGTCCAGTTCTGCATCGGAGGCTGTTGCACGCGGGCTGGCGCCCGTGAGGCGTACGAAGCCCTGCTTGATTCGCTCAAGGAAGCCGGAGCCCTTGGGAAAGTCTCTGTCGTGCCCGTCGACTGTGTCGACATGTGTTCGGACGCACCGGTGTTGCGCCAACTTCCGGACCGCAAGTGGGCCCGCCGTGTCTCTCCCGCCTGGGCCGCCCGTCTAGGCCGAGACCTTGCAAAAGACCGACGCGCGCGATAACTCAATCCGGTGTCGCCCTACTCGGCGCACACCGGAAGCGCGCCTACTGCTTCATCTGTGGGTCAAGCGCGTCGCGCAACCCGTCACCGAACAGGTTGAACCCGAGCACGGTCATCATGATGGCAAGCCCGGGGAAAATCATCGCCCACGGGGCATTGAGCAGGAAGTTCCGCCCGTCAGTCAACATCGCCCCCCACTCGGGCGCGGGAGGCTGGGCGCCCAACCCCAGGAACCCGAGCGCCGCCGCCTCCACAATCGCACCGGCGATGCCAAGTGTGGCCTGTACGATCAACGGCGTCAGGCCATTCGGAAGGATGTGCTGGAACAGGATGCGTCGATCGGATGCTCCAAGGCAGCGCGCGGCCGTTACGAATTCGCGTTCCCGCAGCGAAAGCACACTCCCCCGCATGAGCCGGGCATATACCGGGACACTGACGAGCCCCACGGCAAGTAACGTGTTCTCAAGACCCGGTCCCCGGGCAGCCACCACCGCTATCGCGAGCAAGGTGCCCGGAAAGGCCAGCACGATTTCCATCGCCCGGCTGATGACGCTGTCAACCCACCCCCCGGCGTAGCCAGCGACCGACCCGAGAAACGCACCGATCGTCGTCCCCATGATCACCGCGGTGATCCCGACCCGCAGTGAGATCCGTCCGCCGTAGAGGATCCGGGAAAAGACATCGCGCCCGAGATCGTCCGTGCCGAACCAGAACTCGGCCGACGGCGGCTTCAACCGCTTCAGGAGTTCCTGATCAAGTGGATCATGCGTGGCCACCAGCGGCGCCGCAATCGCCAGCAGGATCATCGTGAACAACAGGCCAAACCCGACAAGCGCAGCTTGGTCCCGGCGCAGGCGTGCCCACGCGTCTGTCCACGGGGTCCGC
>DDYL01000162.1:0-195 GCA_002347925.1 Chloroflexi bacterium UBA2235
TCGCGGACCGAGGACGCTCGCGCCGGATCCAAGTACCCAGAGCATCAAGAGCAGTCCGATGCCGACAATTGCTGCGACAATCTGGTTGCGCGTCAATGACGATGCAAACAGGCCAAGGCTTATGAACGCCCCACCCAGAAGCAGCAGGCCTATGTAGGCCGACATGATCGGACCCCACTCAGTCGCACCGTAGAT
>DDYL01000162.1:255-579 GCA_002347925.1 Chloroflexi bacterium UBA2235
ACAACGACCTGGGCATCGGTGAGCGGAAAGGTCATGAGGAGTTCAATGGTTCCGGAGCTTCGTTCCTCGGCGACAAGCCGCATGGTCAACACCGGAATAACCAGCAGCAAGAGGAATGCCGTCGTCGGGAGAATGGCCTTCAGGTTCGCCTCCGCAAAGCCTTGAGCGAGGATCAGGAAGAAGATGAAACCATTGACCAATAGGAATACCGACGCAACCGCGTATGCCATCGGAGAAACGAGATAGGCATACAGCTCACGACGCGAAACCGCCCAGGTTCCGAACCAGTGCCTGGCTATCGAGCCGGGAAGGCTACTCATCGTA
>DDYL01000162.1:640-13263 GCA_002347925.1 Chloroflexi bacterium UBA2235
TGGTCAGACATCTGGCCCTCAACCTGCTTCGTCTGCTGAAGTGACCGGAACAGACGTCGGATGATCGTCTTCGACGACCTCCGACGTGGTCAACTGCAGGAACACGTCTTCAAGAGAGAGAGCTTGGGAACGCATTTCCCGAAGTCCCCAACCGGATGCGATGATCGTCGAGGCGACGACTTCACGGATGTCAGCATCCCCCTCGGCATCAATTTCGAACCGGGAGACGCCGACGCCACCGCCACCAGCGCCAACGAGGACTTGGGCAACACCCGGAAGCCCACGCAGTGCCTCGCCAATCTCGATGTCTGGGCCACGTACCGTTATCGACAGCCTCTCGGTCCCTGCCACTCGACGCGCGAGACCGTCGGGCGTGTCTTCAGCAACGACCTGCCCGCGGTTGATGATCACAACCCGGTCGCAAATCATGCTGACCTCGGGAAGGATGTGCGTTGAAAGGATGACCGTCCGGTCACGCCCGAGCGACTTGATGAGTTGCCTCGTCTCGATGATCTGGTTTGGGTCAAGCCCTGCAGTCGGTTCATCAAGGATCAGGACTTCCGGATCGGCCAGGATTGCTTGGGCGAGCCCAACACGCTGCCGATAGCCCTTGGAAAGTCGCCCGATGATCGCGTCCGCCATATGATCGACCCGCGCCGCATCCATGGCCCACTCAACGGTGTCTTCCCGCTGGGTGACTTGCTTGGCCCGCGCGACGAAATCCAGATACGCACGGACGGTCATCTCTGTGTAGAGAGGCACGTTTTCCGGTAGGTAGCCAATCCGGCGTCTTACTTCTATGGAGTCTGTGACCACATCGAAGCCGGCCACTCGCGCCGACCCGCTGGTCGGGGGCATGTACCCGGTCAAGATGCGCATCGTGCTGCTCTTGCCGGCACCGTTCGGCCCGAGAAGCCCGAGGATTTCACCGCGGTTGGCGTGAAAACTCACATCCTGCAGCGCCACCCGGTCCCCGTATTGCTTGGTCAGGTGGGTTACGTCAATCATCACGATGGATTACGTCCAGTTTCAGTGCGGAACTTCATCGAGACTTTTGTTCATCTAACCGGGTGCGATGCACACGTGGCGTCATCGCGCGCTCTAAATCAAGGCCTGAAAAGCATACGTGGCATCTCATCATTTGGATTGCTAGCCACGGTAGCAAAGCTCACGTCAGCTTGAGGACGGCCAAGAAGGCTTCCTGAGGGATCTCGACATTCCCGACCCGCTTCATTCGCTGCTTGCCTTCCTTCTGCTTCTCCAGAAGTTTGCGCTTGCGAGAAATGTCGCCGCCATAGCATTTGGAAAGAACGTCCTTGCGCATGGCACGAACCGTCTCGCGGGCGATGACCCTCGCGCCAACGGCTGCCTGGATCGGGATCTCGAACATGTGGCGCGGGATCAGTCCGCGCAGCTTCTCCACGAGGACGCGACCGTGGTCGTAGGCCTTGTCACGGTGAATGATCAAGGAGAGAGCATCGACGGGCTCGCCATTTACGAGGACGTCAAGCCGCACCAATGGCCCGGCACGCAAGCCCTCGATTGCGTAGTCCAGTGACGCGTATCCCTGCGTCCGCGACTTCAATTGGTCGAAGAAGTCGATGATGATTTCAGCAAGCGGGACGGAATACTGCAAGAGGACGCGCCCCTCGTCGAGGTACTCCATCTTCTTGTATTCACCCCGGCGCGCGGTCACGAGGTCCATGATGGCGCCGATGTAGTTCTTCGGAGCGACTACTTGGATACCCATCCACGGTTCGCTGATCGTGTCAATCCGATCCGGAGATGGCAATCCTGACGGATTGTCCACCCTGAGGATCTCGCCCTTCGTGGTCAAGACCTCGTATTCCACGCTCGGCACCGTAGCCAGAAGGTTCAGGTTGTAATCCCTCTCGAGACGCTCCTGAACGATTTCCATATGAAGGAGGCCGAGAAACCCGCATCGGAACCCAAATCCGAGCGCGACTGACGTCTCCGGCTGATAAACGAGAGCAGCATCATTGAGCTTGAGCTTGTCCAGCGCATCACGTAACAGCGGGAAGTCGGTGCTGTCTACTGGAAAAAAGCCCGCGTAGACCATTGGCTTGACCGGTTGGTAGCCATCGAGCGCCTCGGGCGCAGGACGGGACGAGTCGGTAACCGTGTCGCCAACACGGCAGTCGGCGACGGACTTGAGGCCCGTGGCGATATATCCGACCTCGCCGGGTTCGAGGCTCGCTTCCTGAACACCCTTTGGCCGGAATGCACCAACTTCAAGCAGGTCAGCAGTCACTCCGGTCTGGATCATCACGATCTTCTGGCCGGCTCGAAGCTGCCCATCGATCATCCGGACGTACGCCACGACACCCTTGTGGGTGTCATAGTGGCTATCAAAAATGAGCGCCCGGACTGGCTTCGACGCTTCACCAATCGGTGCGGGGACGTTCTTGACGATGGCCTCGAGAATCTCGATTGTGCCTACCCCGGTCTTCGCCGAGGCCATGATGCAGTCCTCGCGCGCGAGCCCAATTACGCGTTCGACCTCGTCGGCGACGTGTTCCGGTTGTGCCGAGGGAAGGTCGATCTTGTTGATCACGGGAATGATGGTGAGGTTATGTTCGATTGCCTGGTAGGTGTTCGCCAGCGTCTGTGCCTCGATGCCCTGGGCCGCATCCACGACGAGCAGTGCACCTTCGCACGACGCCAACGCCCGGCTGACTTCATAGGCAAAGTCGACGTGGCCTGGAGTGTCGATCAGGTTGAGCTGGTAGTCCAGGCCATCCAGTGCGCGGTACAGCATCCGGACGGCTTTCGCCTTGATCGTGATGCCCTTCTCACGCTCAAGGTCCATCTGGTCAAGGACCTGTTCGGTGAGGTCGCGTTTGGAAATCGTCCCGGTCACCTCTAGGAGGCGGTCGGCGAGGGTCGACTTCCCGTGGTCAACATGCGCAATGATGCAAAAGTTTCGGATGCGTTCGCGAGGAATCACTGATGCAGTATAAACCGCTCCGGAACCCGATCCGGCAGGATGATCCGGGAATGACCCAGGATCGCCCGGACGCGCCGTTGGTCAGCCAGACATGCGGGCCCTGGCAAGTCGAGGTCGGATCTGCGTGTCGAAGATCACCCCAAGTTCCCGCACTCGCAAAATCGCCGCACCAGCAACATACGTCACACCAAAGAATCCGATCACAATAACTGTTCGCAGAACAACCGGAAGGCCGTATGCCAGTAACTGGTCTTGGATCATGAGCGCGACCCCAGTTGCCATGATGGTGGCAACCAGGACCCTGACGGTCGTGTCACCAAGGGCATGAGTGTGAAGACCCGGCAGCCGACGGTGGAGAACAACCCCTAGAAGCACCGCTTCGATGGTGGCAGCAACGCTCAGCGCAAGGGCGATCCCGACGTGGCCAAGCGGTTCGACAAGCACCGTAGCCAAAAGGACATTTACAACCATTGCCACAACGCCAATCGCCACAGGGGTTCGGGTATCCCTCAGGGCAAACGACAGGCGCATCTGCACCTCGAGAACTCCGTGAGCCGGCAACCCCACGGCGTATGCTGCCAGGGCGGACGCCGTCAGGGAAACCGAGTCGGTCGTGAACGCGCGACGTGCGAACAGGACCTCGATGCCGAGGGCACCGAAGACGCCGACTACCGCCATTGCAGGCACCATGACGCAAAGGATCGTCGCCGTCGCCTGACGCCCAGTTACCGCAAGCGCGTCGCGGTCACCCCGCGCGGCCTGTGCAGCAAACGTCGGAAACGCGGCATTTGCAAGGGTCATCGCAAACGCCCCCAGTGGCAGCATCATCAGCGCCCAGGCGTAATTCAGCGACGCAACCCGGCCCGACGGCAGGTATGTAGCAAGCCTCGTTGTGGCCACGAAGCTCAGTTGGACGGCACCCTGGCCAACCAAGCGGGGCACCATCAGGGTGAGGATCTCCCAGAGGTCCGCACGTACCAACCGGCCGTCGGCCAGGTGCGGAGACCGGGAAATGCCAAGTCGCAATGAAGCGACCAACTGGATCACGAGAAAGCCGATCGCGCCTGCGACGACGCCGAGCGCAAGGCCAGTCGTGCCGAGAATTGGCCCGAGGACCGCCGCACCGACCATGATCGCCAACGTGTAGACCGCGGGCGCAAAGGCCGTTACCGCGAAATGTCCACGGACATTCAGGTACCGGGTCAGCACCTCGCCTGCACCGAGAAAGATCGGTTGGACAAGCATGAGCCGGACCAGACCCACGAGCCTCAATCGTGCATCCGGCGAGAATCCGGCCCCCACGATCTCTACGAGGTATGGCGCAAAGACCATCGCAGTCAACGCACCGGCCGATGCAATCAGGGTGACTGCGGTCAGGACGGCCCGCGCCAGATGATCAAGGTAATCCGGGTCGGGAGGATCCCCATCGGCACCCCCATTCCACGCACGTGCGAAGACTGGCACAAGGGCCGAACCTAAGGCTCCGCCAGAGATCAACGTGAAAATCAGATCCGGAATCCGAAATGCAGCGATATAGAGGTCAAGGTCGCCGGAAGTTCCGAATTGGGCAGAGATGACCACATCGCGCCCGACACCGAGCAGTCTGCTCGCCAGAAGTCCAACGAAGAGCATCGCGCCCGCACGCACGATCTGCCCGCCTTCCCGGCGTGGAACCCCAGTGGATGGGTGCATTGACATTGACCCTGTAACGACTGACACCTCGATTACCCTGCATCGCACCATCGGTATCGGCAGCACTCACCAGTGCAATCGCGACATCACACACCATTGAGCACCACAGTGACCGGGTTACACTGAGGTCTGATCATGTGGCCGGTTGAGCCACAATCCGACCCGACTCGATGAACGTCAGGAAACTGTGGTCGATCTCGAACACCGGTTTCCAGGTTCGGAAAGGCTCATCCGGTAACGCAGTTCTGGGTCATGCCGGCGCACGGTTGGCATGTATTCCCGGCACCGGCTGTTCCCCCATTAAATAGGAAGTACGACGCTGACAACCTCAGATCCGTCCGACGAAGCCGGCCCAAGCCAAAAAAACGCGTCGAGTCGTCGCCGCGTCCCCGCTTCGACGTCTGATTCCCCGACCGGGGCACTGCCAGTGAAGCGGAAGGTCACGAGCCGTGCGCCTGAGATGGAAGCAGAGATGGCAACCGCTAGCGAAGCCCCGACTGATCCGACCCCATTGACACCAGACCTTTCGGAGACGTCCCCAGTCACAGGTGCCAGAGGGTCTTACGGCCCGGTCACCAGCGGTATCTCCAAGAGCCGAACCCGAGCCGGTGCAGCGCGAAGGTCAGCGACGTCGACACCGAAGGCGGCCTCGTCAGCTTCCGGACCCTACGTGGAACCTCGTCATTCGACCGACATCGAGACCGTGACAACATTCGCCGAAACGCCTCAGAACAACCATCCAGCCCCTGAAGCCACTGATCCCGACGTAGACAACGGATCTGGCGGGGGCGATGACAACCAAGGCAACCAGATCCGAGACCATGACATGTCAAGAACCGATCATTCCCCGGCGTCTGTCCAAGCAAGTTCGGGGTTCAATCCCGGAAACCTGGAGGTTGTGCTCCTCAGTTTCGAGGGGCCGGATCAGCCGTATTCCATGGCTGGGGGCCTAGGCGTACGGGTGACCGAACTCGCGCAGGCACTCGCCGAAAGTGGGTTTCGCACGCACCTCATCTTCGTGGGGGATCCGAACTTACCGGGGCATGAGGTGCAATTCCACGGAAACCTCCACCTCTACCGATGGTCCCAATGGATCAGTCGAAGCCATCCGAACGGGGTCTACGACGGTGAGTACCTCAAGGTGCGCGATTTCAACGACAGCGTGCCGAGGTTTGTTGCCGATCACATCGTCGGGCCGGCAGCAGCGCAGGGCAAGACTGTCGCGGTCCTTGCCGAGGAATGGCACACCGCCGAGGCGACGTGGCGGACCAGCGATCTCCTCTACTCAGTTGGACTGCGCAATCATGCTCTCCTGCTCTGGAATGCGAATAACACCTTCGCGTTCAAGCAGATCAACTGGACCCGCCTGAGTTTCGTATCCACCATCACCACGGTCAGCCGGTACATGAAGCACCTGATGTGGCCACTCGGTCTGAACCCACTCGTGATCCCAAACGGCATTCCCGACCGCTTTCTCGCCCCCCCAGACAAGCACATGACCGATGCAATCCGCCACGGGGTCGGTGGGTCGCCCTTCCTCTTCAAGATTGGGCGTTTCGACCCGGACAAGCGGTGGATGCAAGCGGTCGAAGCTGCTGTCCGGTTGAAGCGCGGTGGACATCGGGTCAGATTGGTCGTGCGAGGAGGGATCGAACCACACGGTGGTCAGGTTCTCGCGCACGCCTATCGTCGCGGCCTTGTCGTCAAGGACGTGACCGCGCCGCGTGGCGATGACTGGGCTGCAATCAGTGCCCTGACCGAAGCGTCACGTGATGCAGACGTCCTGAACTTGCGGTTCTTCCTGAGTGACGACTTCAAGCGAGCCTGCTACGGTGCCGCCGACGCTGTTCTCGCTAACAGCGGTCACGAACCGTTCGGCATCGTGGGACTTGAGGTGATGGGGGCAGGCGGCATTGCCGTTGTCGGCGCAACCGGCGAAGACTACGCTATCAGCTTTCAGAATTGCCTCGCCATCGAGACTGATGACGCTGAGGAACTGGCCGGTGCAGTCCGGCATCTGATGGCACATCCGGAGTGGCTCGATCCAATCCGCGAAGAGGCGCGACGGACTGCTGCGCTGTTCACGTGGAACAGGGTCATTGCAAACCTCCTTGGCAAGCTTGACTACCTCGCGTCAAGGCCTAGATGAGGACCAGGCGCACTACAAGCCCATTTCGTGGCAAGCCCGTTCGGGCGGTCGTCCCTGCTACTCGCCAATCAGCGACCGCTGACGCGCCGGACATGAAGGAAGTGCCAATGCGTATCGCCCATCACACCTGGGAGTTTCCGCCGACCATCGTGGGGGGACTTGGCACGTATAGCCAGTGCATCACGACCGCTCTGGCTGACCTTGGTCACGAGGTGCACGTGTGGTCACCAGACCAAGTTGGTTGGCCGAAGACGGTCGTGCCGGTACCTCACCCACGCGTGCATGTGCGGCGATTGCCGTTGTTCGATATCACTGGCGTCTTTCCCCACCTGCTCAACGACGACCTCCGGAACTGGGGCGGCTACCTGTCGGATCTCATAACTTTCAACTTACAGGCGACAGGCGAGACACGACTGACCGAGGGCCTTGACGTCATCGCCGTCCAGGACTGGCTGTCGGCAATAGCCGGCCTCAGCCTGGCAAAGGACCGGAAGGTGCCAGTTGTCTTTCACATCCACAGCGCGGAATGGGGACGGCAACCGGGTGGGGGAGGCTCAGCGTCGGTGCGCAACTTCGAGGCGTCAATGGCACACCACGCCGACGCTATCGTCACCGTGTCCCACGCGATGCGCGAGGACCTGATCGCGCACGGATGGGACGCGGGGAAGATCCACACGGTATGGAACGGTGTCGATCCGAATCGCTACCGACCCGGGATTGCCACGACCGCCGAAACCGACGCCCTGCGGGCCCGCTACGGCATTCCCAATCGTGTGCCCGTGATCCTGTTTGTCGGAAGGCTCGTGCCCGAAAAGGGCGTCCTTCCCATGATCGACGCCGTACCGTCAGTTCTTGCGTCGAACCCTGACGCGCACCTTGTCGTCCTCGGGGCCGGCCAGATGGAAGGCCCAATGCGGACCCGCATCGCAGACCTTGGCGTCAGTAGACAAGTGCACATGCGCGCCGAACTGGTCAGTGAACACGAACGGATCGTCCACTTCGAGATGTGCGACGTGGGACTCTTTCCGTCGACCTATGAACCATTCGGGATCGTGACCCTCGAGGCAATGGCCATCGGCAAGGCATGCGTTGCCGGGGCACGCGGCGTCGTTGGGTTTCGGGAACAGGTAGTTCCATCTGGCGACGACCAGACGGGCCTGCATGTGGACGGGGGAAACCCGGCGGATATTGCGTGGGGCCTGAACGAAGCGCTTTCTGACCGGGACCGCTTGGCCACCTGGGGCGCGAACGGCCGCGCGCGCGTCCTCGCGGAGTTCACGTGGGAAATCGCCGCCAAGAAGACGGCGGAGATTTACAGGGCAGTGGCCGTCAAGAACAGGTAGCTGGCGCCATGCTTGCGCGCGGTTCCACGAATACAGAACCGCGTGATCCTCGACTTAACCGACCGCACGTGCCGGTTAGGCAGCTACGCCATGCGGTCATTCCTCGGCCTCGGAGGCAATGGCACGGGCATTGATGGTCCTCGCACGTCGTCATCGTCATCGGGGCCCTTATCAGGCAAAGTGCGGCCCAAAACCTGCAACGCCAAAAGCCTGGACTTGAATTGGCCGAATAGACTGTTCAGCGAAGCCTCAGGGACTACCAGGAAAACCGTAAAAATCCCTAATCCCAGAAACCCAAGGAACGAGCCAATCACAAAGCTTGTTGGGAGATAGTTCAGGATGACCGTCTCCCCGGGTTGTGCGCCAACAATCTCGATGAACTCTCCGACCGGGCGAACCAATCGGACCTGTCCAGCCTCTGAGCGTGCGCGCCACCCCGGCATCCATCCTTGCATGACTACCACGCCCTGTCCGGGGCCATCCGTGGCGGTCGTCCACGCAGGTGTTGGGACTTTCACAACGATGCGGTTCGGGCCTTTAAAGCTTGCTCGGGCCTCGATGACGTCACCACTTGCCACAGCCGATGTGCCCACCTCAACAGGACCGAACGGAACCTTCCCATCGCGGGCGACAAACGCGAACGGCAGTCCAAGAGGCAACCCGTAGACCCATCCTCCACTGAACTGGCGGATTGGTTTCATTTGGCCATTTGTCGGTGCGTTCGGCAAGATCAGCGCATATCGTGGTGCAGGCGTCAAAATATCCTTCGTCGGAACTCGGTTTGCTCGCAGTTTCATTGGAAAAACCGAGTCAATGACCGTGAGTTCATTGCTCATCTGCGAGGATGAAGCAAGGCTATAAATCATAGAATTAGCATTGATCAATAGTGCGCCAGGTTCCTGAGACCGAACCCACGAAAATACTTCACTTTCCGATCGGTTCCACGGCGGAGTGTTCAGAATGCCCTTGTTTGCCTGCCAAGGGTCGGCGACTGCTGCCAACAACGCGATCACGACGCCTGCAGTGACGCCTGCGCGCGCCAAATTAAACTGCCGAGTACGCGCAACTTCCTGAGTGTCTCCACCTGATGTTCCCGTGACCACCTGAAATCGCCAATCTGGGAGCGAGATGTCAGCAGGGAGACTTTTCGCAACGATTGCCTTCCACAACCAATCCGCACCACCCATCAATAACGGAATAAGCACGATAGTTGCGACCGCGACCAAACTTCCCCAAAACCTGAACTGCTGCATGAACGAAAACACGTCAAGTAGCAATTTGAACGAAGTTTTATGAATTGAAGACAGAATGATCATGGCAATGAAACTTGCCAATAGGTGAGGCAGGTACCGTGTCCGACCACGCAGGTACGCCCCAACCGCGAATGGTGCAAAGATGAATACTGTAGCGCCAATATAGCTGTAATAGATTGCCCAACCAATAGGACTCGCACCAAACAATCCATTTGCCCAGAATTGACGATCTGGCACAACAAAGCCGAACAACGTTACCAACGGCGGGAGGGTTCCCGAACCGCTCACATCCATTGGTTTTTCAATGTATGGCATCAGTTCCACAAGAGGTAGGAATTGTGGTGCTATCAGAAGTGCTGTGAGCGCAGCGTAAGCACTTAATGTGATCCCATTGTGCTTCATGGACTCTATTGCTGCGAGTATGTTTCCCGATTTTTTTACAATCTCTGCAACAATAAAAACGATGAGAATAAACCCGATTCCAATCCAGTAGTACAGAAAACCTGTCATGAACATAACGGCGCTGCACATCGCGGCTATCGCAAGATTTCGAGGAGACCTACGCTCGAGAACCATGATGAAGCTCGCCAGCACAGCTGCAATCCACGCGTGCTGTATTGGAGCGGCGAATGAGAAACCGCTGCCCACAGGGGCCAAAATGCTCCCGGCGCAAAGCGCCAGTACACCGCTAGCTAGGGCCACCGTTCGACCATGGCCAAGGACCCGGCCAAGCCAGTACTGGCCCGATCCGGCCATCGCCATGGAAAGAACAACGGCGACTTTCGCCCCATTCGTCGGTCCTAGCAATCCAAGCGGCACCAATACGAATGGATTGAACATGCTGATATATGGATTACCGATGTAAGGCAGTCCCGTCCTGATATACGGGTTCCAGAGGGGAAATTCTCCAAATCGCCCCACGGTGTCTGCCACGAACCACTGAATTGCGACGCCGGATACGAACTCTCCGGGACCACCAGCTCGGTCTTCATCCAGTGGAAAATATTGCGCTGCGTAGATCCACGCACACACAATAAAGAATACAATTACAATCGAATTAACCAGGAATGCTCGCATCGATCTAATCGGCTTGTCTAACGGAGTGTCTCCGATGACGCTAAGTGTCGCCATTTTCCAGACATCTCCTCAAATTGGTCGGGTGCACGCTGCGGAAATTGGCCGGGGCCGCAAACGCAACCGATTAAACCAACTCCAATGCGTCATCCTACCTTCCGGGACCCGAGGTCGCAGAGTTCACAACCCATCAGCCGTGAAGTGTTCTCTCCCAATAGAGGATGAATCCACCGGCTGGTCAATCTTCAAGACACCAGGAATGAACACTAAGACCTGTTGCCCACATTTGGGCGTGACAGGTAGATACCTAGATCAAGCAGGTAGTTTTCTGAAGCCTATGCACGACTTTCAGCGTGATCCCCAACTACATCTCACGGGATTTGAGATGGCAATTTTGTAACGGGGTTCGCGGCTGGCGGTGGCCTCCGGCCCGAGGGTGGCGAAGTCACGGCCTGGCACCTTGGCGGACGGTGATGGACCCTCGCCGGTTTCGGCGATTGGCCGCAAACAACCAGGCCCGGTCGGCTAGTGAAGGTGACGGAACAGGATAAGGCAGAACGTCGGCACTGCCTCCGCCAGGCTTTCGCAGGTCGCGACGCCGGGTGACTTCCACCACTTCAGCCTTGATCATCGTGCATGACCCGTTACTTGTTGCGATGTCGGGTGACAAGACAACGTGGGCGAGAGAGATCCCGAGGTGCCCCTGTGATCTGCTCAATCTGGGCACATTTGGGGCGCCACCCAATCGATAGTCCAGAGATGGTCCTACCCATACGTCCGGCACGGGCGGATACTAGTTGCATGACCGACACAATCGTCGCCCGCCTTGCCGGGGCGTTGCTCGCCATCGCGTGCCTGCTTCCACTTTCCGGCGCCACGAGCGCCCTCGCGCATGAACGTCGCGCAATCGGTCCCTACACCTTCGTCGTCGGGTTCATCGGCGAACCGGCCCTGGTGGGCGAACCGAACGGCATCGACCTCAAGATCACACGTTCGGACAGTGGCGAAGCGGTCCTCGATGCGGAAAAGACGCTCAAGGCCAAAATTGCCTTCGGCGGAGGCCAACCCAAGGACTTTCCCCTCCACGCTCGGTTCGGGGTGCCAGGGGGTTACACCGCCGACATCATTCCAACCAAGGCCGGCAGCTACCTGTTCACCTTCACGGGGACGATTGGCGGAGTATCGGTGAACGAAGTGTTCGAGAGCGGCCCGGGACGATTCAGCGATGTCGAGCCGATCGAAAAGCTCCAGTTCCCGGACATCGTGCTGGCTCCGGCCTCGGCTTCAGCAAGCGCGAAACGCGCCGAAGACCGGGCCATCCAAGCCGAGGCAATCGCGACCGCCCTGTCAGAACGGGTTGCGTCGTCCGAGACCCTCGCAATGGCCGGCATTGGGGCGGGTGTCCTGGGTATCGCGACCTCGGTTGCAGCGTTCGTCCTCGGTCGGCGGTCCGGAAACCGCCCGGTCGGCCAACCAAAGTAGACTCGGAACGTGACGATCGGTGCGCGTCCAGTGCCCAATGTCTCGCCCGGGAATACCGTGGACGCGGGCTCATGGGAGCGCGCGACTTCGTCCACGGCATCCGATCCTCGGGGTGGGCGGGTTGCCTCGCTCTACCCGAGAACCCGTGTGCCAAGGATCTCGGTCCCTACGCGCCATGGGCGCCTGCGGATCCTGAAATGGCTGACCGTCCTGGTTCCCGCAGTCTGTGCCGGCATCTACGAGACGGTCCGCCACTCCTTCCTCACAACTGACCTCCCAAATTCCCTCGGCACGTTGATTGCTGTCTTGCTGGTCGTGGCAATCTCGTTCGGCTTCGCCCGCATTTCGTTCGGGATCATTCAAAAGATGGAAGAGGGCCTCATCGAACGGAACCGACGCCTCCAGGAACTTTCGCGTGATGCCCAACGGGTTGCCGTCCTTGAAGAACGGGACCGCCTGGCCCGGGAAATGCACGACGGCATCGCCCAAGTTCTTGCATATCTTCTGGTCCGGGTCGACACCATCGAAAGCCTGGTCGACCGAGGCAGGTCAACTGAGGCACTGGCCGAACTCAGGGGAATGCGCTCGTCAGGCGAAGTCGCGAACGCGGAAGTGCGGGAAGCCATTGCCGGGCTCCGAACCAACCCAGCCCCAGGCATCGG
>DDYL01000162.1:13285-14591 GCA_002347925.1 Chloroflexi bacterium UBA2235
ATCGACGGTCCTGTTCTCGACGGGACCACGGCCCCGCCGGAACTTCCCGATGGCGGTGAACTTCACTTGCTGCGTGTCGCCCAGGAAGCATTGACAAATATAAGGAAGCACGCGCGTGCCCAGAGAGTGAGTGTCACAATCGCATCCCAGGGCACCGACTGGCACTTACGAATTGCCGACGACGGTTGCGGATTCGACCCGGCCGGGGCATTGATCCCCGAACAATCTGGCAGACGCCATTTCGGACTGATGATGATGCGTGAGCGGATTGAGGCGATGGGAGGAAAGCTCAGCATTACCAGTAGACCTGGCGAGGGAACCGTCATTGCCGCATCGGTCCCGGGTGTTGACCACGGAGCACCGGACGATTTCGAACTCACGGCCCCGCTCACCGACGCGCTGTTGCGACCCACCTCGGTCGAGCGCATACGATGACCGCTGACACCACGTCCGTGCTGAACGGGGAGCAGGGCGCGCCGACATTCCGCGTTCTCCTTGTTGATGACCACGCCCTGTTCCGCGATGGCATGAGCCGCCTCTTCTCGTACGAAGATGACTTCGAGGTGGTCGGCGAAGCGTCGTCCGGTGAGGAGGCTCTGGAACTTGCCCGTGCCCTGATCCCGGATCTTGTGCTGATGGATATCGACATGCCCGGTATTGGCGGTCTCGAAGCGATCCGGTCGCTCGCTCGCGAGCTCCCCATCGTGACGGTCGTGGCCTTGACCGTTCACGAGGACGATGAGACGGTGTTTGAGGCGATCAAGTCTGGCGCACAGGGATACCTCGTCAAGAGCATCCGCGCGACCGAGATGCTGGGACTCCTACGGGGTCTCGCCCATGGGGAAGCGCCGATGACCCGTGGCGTAGCAACCCGCATCCTCAAGGAGTTTGCCCGCACGACCATCGCCGGCCCGGGCGCAGGCCCGGTCAATCCTCCATCCGGACACGCGTCTCCCGCCAGTCCAGCAGCGCTTCGTGATCTTCCAATCCAGATCCCTCAGGATGGAAATCTGGACTGGAACCTACGGCAGACACGAATTGCGTCGGCCATTGACGCGCTTGATGCCCTGTCATCGCGTGAAGAAGAGGTGCTTGAGCTCGTGGCACAGCGTCTCACGAACAAGGAGATTGCCTCGAAGCTCGTGATCTCCGAATACACGGTGAAGAATCACTTGCGAAACATCCTCGCCAAATTGCACCTGAGTAGTCGCACCCAAGCAGCGCGCCTGCTGGCGACTGGTCGCGGACAGTTGCACCACGGTGTTCCAGCACAATTTGGAGACGGATCCGGACATCCAGGAGCCTC
>DDYL01000162.1:14625-15048 GCA_002347925.1 Chloroflexi bacterium UBA2235
GTCTGCCCATTCATATCTAGTGCGCGCCGAACCGTCAGCCGGACAGTTGCTGGTCGAGGCACCGCGAGTGATCCAACTGTGGTTCTCCGAAGAGCCCGAACCGCGTTTCTCGCAGGTGCAGCTGTTCACATCGGGCGGCAGTGTCGTCCAGACGGTGCCGATGTCTGTCGCACCTGAGGACCCGCGACTCGCCGTGATCCGCCTCGCGCCGTTGCCAGACGGGATCTACACGGTTTCGTGGCGTGCGGTATCCGTGGTAGATGGCCACACCACTGCCGGCAACTTCCCAATTGGGGTTGGCATTGGTCCCGAGACCGCAAACCTCGCCTCCGCAACCGCATCAGACGCGCCCTCGCCCGTGGCAACCATGCCCCAGACCGCAATCCGCTCGCTTGCCTACCTGTCAACCAGTCTGGTGGCCGG
>DDYL01000220.1:0-1990 GCA_002347925.1 Chloroflexi bacterium UBA2235
GCCGACCGACCGAGCGAGGTCACGTAGTCCGCGCCTCGCCCGCTTGACCTGATCATCTCCGAGAACTTGCCCGAGCGGTCCTGACCACAATTCCAGTGCCACGCGGGTACGCCGGCATGCCACCCGCAGGCGGTGCACGAATTCGTGGTCATCGCCGACGGTTGCTCCGGGAATCTGGGCGATTGCCCGCGCAAGGTGGCCGCTTACCACGGTTGCTCCGACGTGGATCGCATCCGCCTCGATACGTTTCCGGCGACGACCTGTCGTTGAGGTGGCGCCGCTAGCGAATGATTTGAGTGTGCTCATGGCCAATTCTCCCGCAACCGCGTGCCCATCACGCGTCGTCTCATAGGACGTGGCAGTCTCCGGGACTGCCTCGGACCCGTGGACGTGGAGTTCGTGCGGTGATGCGTGTTCGAGTTCGGCCATTCCGTCGCCGCTCATGGCGCGTTCGCTGAACCGGCGCATCCCCACAGTTGGAGAGAATCCTGTTTCAGCCATCATAGCCGTGTCCTTGGCTGGCAGGGCGTTGGTTGCCTTCCTGTTAGAAGGCCCTTCCCGACGCAATCCAGACCGTTTCCGCGATGCAGCGAACATACTCGAAGGGATCGGACCCGGTGGGGTGACGCGGGGGTCTCCTGCGCCGGACAGAGATCCTTCGGCCTCGAGTTCGCGCTTGTGCCACCGGGAACGCCGTGCAAACAGGTACGCGATCGCCCAAGCCAGTGCAGCAAACGCCATGACCTGCCTTACGGTGGACAAGTGAATGGGTGACGGTTTGCGCGACGGGGTGAGTGGGTTGGAACGGGTTGCGGTCATGGTTTCGTCGGCGATGGCGACGGCAATGGGCGCGCGTCCACGGTCGGGATTGCCGGGGTTGATGGCCCCGGCCTGGCTCCGGTCATGGTGGCGTACGCCTGAAGCAGGCGTGGGTCTGGCGACGGAGATGCGCCAGTCGTACCGGCCACAGTGGCAATCGGGGCAAGGCGCGAGTCACCGACAATAGGGGTCGAGATCGACGGCGCTCCCGGGGTCGAGACGGGGCGAGGCGTGGTCGTTGGTGATCCGGCGGTCCGTGTCCCAGTGATACCGGGTGTGGTGGAACCGGGGGGAAGGCTTGTCGGTGTTCCGAAGATGCGTCGAACGCGGATCTGGACGGCTGCCCCTCGGTCAGCGACGCTGTCGGCCTGGGGTTCCTGGGCGAAAACGACATCAGGGTCGACCCCTGTGAAGGGTTCGTCGCTGACAGATACCCGGAACCCTTCGCGCTCGAGCGTCCGGCGGGCGATCTCGGCCACCATCCCTACGACCCTTGGCACCTTGACTTGGTCTCGTCCGCGGCTCACGCGGATCGATATTGTTTGCGACGCTTCGACCTCTCCACTTCGCGGCTGTTGGTCGAAGACTACCCCGGTCGACGCGATGGTGCTGAACTCTTCCACCACCTCGACCTTGAGACCGAGTTTTATGAACTCCTCGCGCGCAACCGTCCCGGTCTTGCCGATCATGTTCGGAACAGTGACGCGTGGTGCCCCACGGCTGACGGTAACTGCGACGGGTTTGCCTCGCTCGATCGCCGCTCCGGCAACTGGGTCCTGCGCTGCGACCATGCCGGCGGCGACGTCCTTGTTCCAATCCTCGGTCTGGACCATGGTCAGGCCAAGGGCCACCAATCTCTCCTGGGCACGTGCCACCGTGTCTCCAGTGACGACCGGCACCAGAACCGTTGCCGGGGACGGGGTGGCGAGCGCGATGACCGGCAATTGAGTTGGCGTTGGGGGTGGCGGCAAGACTGGCACGGTCGGTAGGGGGATGGGCGTCGCAACGATGGTGGCGGACCCGAATGTCCTCGCCGCGAATGCACCGATGGCCATGAGTGCGAAGAATCCAAGGATCCCGCCCGCAATAAGGACGCGCGTCCGCACCGCCATTCCGCGCTTCTGGGGCTGGCTGGCGGTGTTCCTCCCCTTTGAGGCGCCTTGCGCTTCCG
>DDYL01000220.1:2029-12232 GCA_002347925.1 Chloroflexi bacterium UBA2235
CCCTGCCGTACCTGCCGGTACATCGGTTCTTTCGGCGCGTGAGTGTGTCCCCAGGCCCGATCCTGCCCGCATCACGGGAACGGCCCGCGTTGTCGCCGAATCACTTCCCCCCCGGGGCGTGATGTTCGGAGACGCGTCGTCTCCTCGAGTGCTGCCAAGGCGGAGTTGCTTCAGCGCAATTCCGAACGCCTCCATCGATTCCAGCCGGGCAGATGGGTTCTTCGCCAAAGCCCGAGTGACAAGCGTTTCGAGTGGTCCCGAGAATGCAGACCGGATGGACCCAAGTGATCGCGGTATTTCATACACGTGCTTCATCATGATCGAAGCCGGCGTGTCGCCCTCGAAGGGTGGCCGACCGACGAGAAGCTCGTAGAGGATGATCCCGAGAGAGTAGATGTCGCTGTGTGGGCCGGCAGGCTCGCCCTGCGCCTGTTCGGGAGAGATGTACTGGACCGTTCCCCAAACGGTGCCAGGTTGCGTGAACTGGCTGCCGGTCCCGGCCTGGGCAAGGCCGAAGTCGGCAATCTTCGCATGGCCCTCTTCGGACAGGAGGATGTTCTGCGGTTTGAGGTCTCGGTGGACCAGTCCTCGACGATGCGCGAAGGCCATGCCGGCTGCGACCTCAATCGTCAGCGTGATTGCGGTGTCAATGGCAAGCGGGCCCTTTGCAATCAGGTCGGCGAGGGTCCTGCCCGGCAGGAGTTCCATTACGATGAATGGCCGGTCACCGGCAACGGTCCCGAGACCGCCTAGGTCGTGCACTTGCACGAGGTTTGGATGCGACATCGAGCCGGCTAGAGTCGCTTCACGCCTGAACCGTTCCAGGAACTCGGGTTCCGAGGCGTACTGGCTACGCAGGATCTTGACCGCTACGTCGCGTGAAAGCGTCTTGTCGTGCGCAATGAACACCTCCGCCATCGCCCCGGCGCCGATTGGCTCGCCGAGAAGGTACCGGTCCGCCAGGAGCGCCTTTGGGTTACGGCCTCCGCCAGAGAACCAGCCTTTCACGCCAGACGACCCGCAAACGCCCCGGCCGTCTGCTTGGGTGTGAGCTTGTTGATCAGGTCCGCATCCAAGGCCACGCAATTGGGGAGACGAGCGTCGCGTGAGAGGCAACTCCCCACCCACTGACCCGAACCACGAGGAGGTGGTGTCAGCGTGGCATGCAAGGAATGATGAACCGGACGACATTGCCACGCGTGCGCCATGGCGGCGGGATCAGACGACACGTGTGGCCGGCGGTGCATGCGCATAGCCTTGGTAGAACGTTCTGGAACCTTCATTCGGCGCGGCGTGCCGTGTCCACAGTCACACGGGTTCCCGGGACCCGTTGAAGGGGGCTGGACCACTCGTCATCGGTCCAAGGAGGCAAGTGCATCCCGTGCTGCGGCCTGTTCGGCGGCCCGCTTTCCGGTACCTTCGCCATATCCGAGGATGTCATCGCCAATCCGCACTTCCACACCGAAGCGTTCGGCGTGCACCGGTCCGTCACGTGTCACTACGACGTATTTCGGCGTGTGACCGTTTGTCGCCTGGACAAGTTCCTGAAGACGTCCCTTCACATTTGCCGATTGAAGCTCAAGTGCAATCTCGGCAAGCCGAGGTTCGAGGAGGCGTCGAATGACGGCCCTCGCACCTCTCATTCCTCCATCCGTGTACACGGCAGCAACGATGGCCTCGACGGTTCCGGCAAGGATCCGAAGTCGCCCGCGACCGTCAAGGGTGCCCTCGCCACGGCTTGCCCTGACGAACCGGGCCAGGCCGATCCCCTCTGCAACCATTGCCAAACCCGTGGTCGAAACCATGAGGGCACGGAGTGCAGTGAGTTGACCTTCAGGCGCATCTGGAAAGTGCTTGATCAGCATGTCAGCAACCACGAATTGCAGGATAGCGTCGCCNNGCGACCGTCAGGTGACCCAAGTTCTTGAATCGGATCCCCAGGAGCTCTGCGAGCATTGCCTCGTCGAGCCGAAGTTCCGTGGGTGTGGGAAGTCTCGATGTCATCGCCGATCATCCCGGTTCACTGGTGTCACGCTCCACGAGCGCGTTCGCGAACTATTGCCTTCGAAGGGCTGCCCCGGCTGCATGGTCGCGGGATAGAACGTGTCGTAGAGGAGCATTCCAACAAGAATGGTGACAACCGTTGCGAGCGCGCCACCCAGAACGAGTGCAGTCGTCCCACGGTCCGGTTCCGGCCACGGTAGTTGGTTTATCACGCCCATCAGCACGACCGCGACCGTCACCCTCATGGTGAAACGGAGTGCCTCTCGAAGGAAGCGGGACAACATCTCAACCCCCGGAGCCATTGCCGTGGGCCGCGTAACACGTAGATCGCCAAGCTACTCCGAGCAATAGGCCGTGCGCCCAACCAGAGGCCCTTCGGCCAGTTTAGCACCATCCTGGTGCCCGAAAGTCCGACACGGCAACGGCGAATCAGGTCTTGACAACAAGGTTTTGCCCGGGCCAATGACTGCCCGGACGCTTCGCGCTTCTGTCGATAGACTTGCTCTGTGGTTATCGGGGTGTGTCGTTTCGAATTGGTGCTTGAAGACAACTGCTCACTGAAGGGCAAGCGCTCAGTGATCCGTCCATTGGTGGCCCATGTGCGACAACGGTTCAATGTCGCGATTGCCGAAGTTGACGACCACGACGACTGGGAACGCGCCGTGCTCGGGTTTGCGGTGGTGTCGACCGACGCGGCCCAGACGAGCCGGATGGTTCAGTCGGTGATTGACTTCATTGATAGGGACGTAGACGCAGCACTCGGTTTCTACGAAGTGGAACACATCCACGCATTCTGACCGCGCCCGGCCACCGGTCAGCGTTCCTTCGCGGGTCCGGCAAGGGCGAGGGTGACGGCCTGCTCCCACTCAATCGTCGCCCCGCTCGGATCCTCAGCTTCGGTCGCGTTGCGAAGCCAGAGCAGGAACTCCATGTTGCCGGCTTGACCACGAACCGGCGATGACACGAGTCCGTGGGGAACAAGTCCCAACATCTTTCCTGCTCGGGCGACGGCATCCAGGACGTTGCGGTGGACCGCCGGGTTTCGCACGACGCCTCCCTTGCCCACCAATGTCTGTCCCGCCTCGAATTGTGGTTTCACCAGTGCCACGATGTCTCCCTGAGGCGCAAGAACACGCGTAACCGCCGGAAGGATTAGGGTCAATGAAATGAAAGCAACGTCGATTGTCACGATCGAACCCAGTTCCGGGAGTGTGGTGAACCCCTGTGTCCCCTGTTCACCGGCTGACACTGCGGTTGGGCCGTGCAGGAACCGGGCATTGACCCCCTCCATGACAACCACGCGGGAATCGGTTCGGAGGGTCCAAGCCAGTTGACCGTGGCCGACATCAATTGCATAGACGCGGGAGATCCCCCGTTGCAGCAACACATCAGTAAAGCCCCCGGTACTCGCGCCGATGTCGATACCCACTCGCCCGGACGGATCGATTGAGAAGGCCTCAAGGGCATGAGCCAACTTGAGGCCACCTCGCCCAACATACTTGTGTGGGTTCGAGATTTCGATCTTTGCGTCAGCTTGCGTGGGAGTTGATGGCGCAGTTGCGCGATGACCGTTGACCAGCACTTCCCCGGCCACAATCAGGCGTCGGGCACGCTCCCTGGTAGTTTCAAGACCCCGTGCCACCACAGCCACATCGAGGCGCATGCGCCCTGTCCTCGAGGTCGAGTACGCACGTTCCCCACGGGCAGCGTCCACGGGTATGCCTGCCTGGTCGAGCGACTGTGAAGGCGTCTCCCGTTCGGGGTTCGTCATGCCTCGAAGTGTGCCATCGGGGTTCCTCTACCGGTCGCGTCGATGGACCCCGGCCGATCAAGGGTACGAACGTCGGTGAACTTCTACCCCATCGCGATCGAGCACGACAACCACACCGCCACTATCTGGCCAGAAACTTCGCCGGCCGAGCACAACGCGGCGTGGTCCTGGGTCGGACGGCACGCTTGCGCCGCTAAGGAAGGTGATTGAGGTTCCCGGTTCGATTACAAGTCCCGCCGGCAGGGGATGCCGGGTCGTCGAAGTCGCTGAGCGCAGCCCCCAACCCGAAAGGTCCTGAGAAGCGGTTCCACGGTTGACCACCACTACCTGTTCGATCCCTCCGATCGCCGCGACTTGCTCGATTTGAATGCTTGCGCCCGTTGCGCGCGTGCCGGCAGTCAATGGAAGGGCGGTCGGGTGGGCGACCCGAGTCACGGTGGGTTCCGCCGGCGGCGCAACCCCAGCGCCTTCGTTCGCAGGGACGACCGGGGTCAGCGTAGGTGTAGCTTGCGATTGGGTGACCGTCGCGATCGGTTGCGACGGGAGCGGTGTACTCGTCACTGGAGGTCCGTAACCCGGTGATGCACCTCCCGGGATCAAGCGCCATCCAACCGACGGCACCGGCCCACGCACCACAAGCTGGTTCCCGACAAGCCGGTCAGGTGCGATGGCGTCCTCCGGCAGCGCACCGCCGAGGCGAAGCACAATCCCGACGCGCGCCAAAGCCGGTTCCGCGGATGTGGTCCCATCATGCGCCAGTTCGTACTCCATCGCGCCGCGCTCGAATCGCTGCCTGTGCCACTGTCCGGCGATGAGGAGCGGCGAAGCCGGCAGACCCAGGAGTTCCATGAGCAGCGGTCCGGATGTGTCGGTGTCTATCGGTTCGCCTTCCGAGGAACCACCAGTCGCCCGGCGGTAGTAGCGATCCCGGATTACTGGGTCCGTAAGCCAGGCCAGACGGTGAAGTGCCTCGGCGGCAGTCAAGGCCAATGGCACCGCGGTTGGCAGGCCGATCTCGGCAAGATAGGGATCTATGCCCGATTGCCGAATGAACTCACCTGCCGGAAGTACGGTCACCTGCTCATCACCCGGACGCCAACCCAGGGCGCCCCGTTCGAATGTCTGGGTGGTCCAGCCATCGGCTGTTAGCGCTGGTCGGGCGACCGGGTTTCCAAGAACGGCCCTCCCTCCAAATCGTGCATAGGCCGAGGCGAACGCGGGCCCGGAAGGCTCATCGACGACCGCGTACCCGACATTGGGGGCAAATAGGGGATGAAACCATCCATGTGCGATCGGTATGGACTCGGGGTTGTTGTCGAAGGTCTCCAGGTCACGGAGTGCACGTTCACCGAGCCGCGCTGCGAACGCTTCCGCCAACCTACCAACCCGGGGACCGGGCATAGCGTCCGCCTCTGGGGGCCCTGAGGCCTCGTCGGCAAGGGCCTCGCCAACCCAGAGCGCGAGAGGGCTCATGAGTGTGGCGAGGAGTACCCGACGTCGGTTTTCCCTTGAGATTGGACCCGATGCGGTCACGGTGGCGAGGGCGTTGGGAGCGGAAGCAGTTGGAATTGCGTAAGTTTCGCGGGTACTCGTTATCGGGACATCCGGCGCGCCGGGTGTTTCGGAGTAACCAAGTAGGTCCCATTCGCAATTGAGAGAGTGCCCCCTCGTATGGCGTGTCTCAACTCTTGCCATACCGCCAGCGTACGCCGGGACAGGGTCACTGGCAACACCGGAGCAAATGAGGCACTACAATCGCGCTTGGCTCGTCGGTCCGCTTTTCCTCGCCGTGCGACAGTTCGCACCCGGTTGCCTATGGGAATTGTGAACGCCGAGTAAACATTTTGTGAACGCTAAACAAGATGGAAACATCTGTTCGGTAGGTTCCAAGCGTTGACGGCCGGAATTTGGGGAAGTTCCTCGATTTCGTGGCCTTCTCGTACGTTGTTGATCGATTTTGTCGCTTGAAGCAGCCCCGCGTTGCGGGCAGGAGTGTGCCGGTGGGTCTCACGCGTCTTTCCCTGGCGAGGCCAGTCGCAATCGTCATGCTGTTCGCCGCGCTCATCGTGCTCGGACTGCAGAGTTACGGACGCCTTGCAGTAGACCGACTTCCACCGACGAACTTCCCGAGCGTCTCGGTGAATGTCAACTACGCTGGTGCATCGCCGCTCGATATCGAGCAGTTGATCGCCATACCGCTTGAAAAGGCGGTCGCGGGGCTCCGGGGCGTCGATACCGTAAGCAGCAACTCGTCGCTGGGTTCAGTGCGCTTGAACGTCAATTTCACCGAGGACACGAACCTGGATCAGGCCGCGATTGACGTCGAGAAGCGGATTGCATCGATCAAGAACCAGCTACCGGCTGATGCATCGGCGGCGTCAGTAGTGAAGGCCGACTTCAACTCATTCCCGATCATGAACATCGTCCTCGCAGGAGGCGGTCGTCTGACAACCTCGCAGTTGTATGACATCGGCAATGAGGTCGTCCTGCCTGCACTGCTCCAATCCTACGGGGTCGCCGACGTAGGCATCTCGGGAGGGCGCCAGCGGGAGATCCAGGTCCGGGTCGATCCTGTGCGCCTCAAGGCTTTTGACATCAGTCTTCAGCAGGTCGTGACATCGCTCGGCAGCGAGAACGTGAACACGCCGTCAGGAACACTGAGGGTCGGAAATGCCGAGCCGAGCGTGCGGTTTACCGCGCTTGCCCAGAGCGTCGCGGACTTCAGGAACACGGTCATTCAGCGGGGCGGCGCTGGCGGTGGTGGTGCCACAGTCACCCCTCCCGTCTACGTCAAGGATGTCGCTGACGTGGTTGACACGTACGCTGAACTGACGCGCCTTCAGAGGTTCAATGGTGAAGAAGCCATAGGGCTGACAATAACCAAACAGCCCGACAGCAACAGCATCAAGGTTGCCGACAGCGTGAAGGCGACGTTGGAACGGGTCCAGCGAAGTCTTCCCCCTGGTGTGACTTATCGAATTGCGAATGACACGACCCGGTACACCCGGGATGCCCTCAGAGATGTGCAGACAGACCTCGGTCTCGCGATCATTATCACGGGAACCGTGCTCATGTTGTTCCTTCACTCTTGGCGGAACACCATTATCGTGCTGCTTGCGATCCCAACATCACTGATCAGCACATTCCTTGTCATGTATTTCCTCGGGTTCACGCTCAATCTCATGAGCCTTCTCGCGCTTGCATTGTTGATCGGCATCCTCGTCGATGACAGCATCGTAGTGCTGGAGAACATCCACCGACGCCTTGGTCTCGGAGAGAAGCCGATGATCGCTGCCCTCACCGGACGATCAGAGATCGGCTTGGCAGCAATTGCGATCACATTGCTCGATGTCGTGGTCTTTGCGCCTATCGGCTTTGTCGGAGGCAACATCGGAAGCCTCTTCAAGCAATTCGGCCTGACGATCGTTATTGCCACCCTCTTTTCGCTCCTGATCTGTTTCACGCTGACGCCGATGCTCGCTTCTCGGTGGCTCAAGGAACATGAGCGGGAGGGAGAAGATGAGGGCACGGTCGCTGCTTTCACGGGCGGCCTGATTGCAATGGCAGCGGGGATTTACGGATCTCTTGCGTTCCTTGCCGACAACTTCGCTGGACAGACCATTCCGGTCCCAGGCTGGATCACCTCGTTCGCCAACGCTGCGATGGGTGTTCAGGCTCCCGCATCGGGTGGCTTCGGTGGGGCGCCCGGTGCAGCAGCAGCGGGACAGACATTGGGAGTAGGCGGACTTGTATCCCTAGGTGTCGGTGTTCTCCTGTTTCCGGTTGGCTGGTTCGTGCTCCGCCCGCTCGCCAGGATGGTCATGAGGACCTTCCCCCAGATCTGGGATGCCGGATACGGTGCAATTGCGCGGGGGTACGGGGCAATCTTGCCTGGAGTGCTCCGGCTTCGCTTCCTCGTCGTCCTCGCCGGAGTGGGCGTTCTCGTCGGAACGATCTGGATGGTCCAGTCGGGCGTTGTCGGTTCCGAGTACGCGCCAAGCGAGGACGAGAACCAAATCTCGCTGAACTTGCAGATGCCACCTTCTGCCACGCTTGAGGCGACTGATCGCGTCACCCAGCAAGTTGAGGGTGCGCTTCTTGATAAGGCGAAGTATCCAGAGATCCGCTCGGTATTCACGTCGGTTGGTGGTGGCGGCGGATATGGGGGAAGCGGGCGGCAATCCCGCATTGCGATTGAGCTGGTAGACCGCGGACTTCGCAAACGCTCCGTGTTTGATATCCAGACCGAACTTCGCAAATTCGGAGAGATTCTTCCCGATGTCGGTGTGTCAGTGGACCTGCCATCCGCACTGGGTGGTGGCGGTGGCGGTGGCGGCGTAAGCGTACGGATTGTCGGTCCCGACCCGTCGGTGCTTGGGCAACTTGCAGATCAGTTCGAGGCAATCCTGAGGCGGGTTGACGGCATTGTTGACGTTTCCAACTCAGGTCAAGCTGGCGTCCCAGAACTTCGGGCGGTGGCCATGCGATCGCAAACCGCCGACCTTGCGGTGACCAGCACGACGGTGTCGCAGGCAATGCGTACGGCTGTGCAGGGAACCGTGGCGACCCAGTTGCGGGTTCAGGATCAGGCGCAGGTGGACGTGCGTGTCATCGTTCAGCGAGATGCAAACGGCATTCCGCTGAACTTGGAAGATGTGCCTGTTTTGACGACCAGAGGTGTGGTCGTGCGTCTCGGCCAGGTTGCGACGATCCAGAATGCCACTGGCCCATCGCGCATCAACCGGTCAGACCGGAACCGCTCGGTGGGCGTGAGCGGGTCAGTGGTCGGACGGCCCCTTGGAGACGTAGCCGCTGAGGTGCGCCAGAAGCAGTCGACCGTCGCGGTTCCTGCCGGATATCGGGTTACTGTTGGTGGGGCGGTCCAGAACCTGGATCGTGCAATATCGGCGCTGACCGGAGCACTCGGCCTCAGTGTCGTGTTGATGTACCTCTTGCTAGCCGCACTCTATGACTCGTTCCTCTCCCCTTTCATCGTGCTGTTCTCGTTGCCATTGGCAATGATTGGTGCCTTTGGCGGTTTGTACATGCTCGACAAGACGCTGAATATCTTCAGCCTCATCGGCATCATCATGCTGACTGGTCTGGTATGCAAGAATGCGATCCTTCTGGTCGACTACACGAACACGTTGCGGAACGAGGAAGGGTTGTCCGCTCGCGACGCACTGGTTCGTGCCGGGCCTATCCGTCTCCGCCCGATTTTGATGACGTCGGCCACATTGGTCTGCAGCATGCTGCCGATATTGCTCGGAACGGGCCCCGGCGCTGAGCAGCGTTCACCCGTCGCCGCCGTCATCACAGGGGGAATGATCACCAGCACACTCCTGACCCTGATCTTCGTCCCGGCGCTCTACACCTACTTTGACGACCTTGCGAACCTTCCCGGAAGGTTCATGGCCTGGCGTGCGCGCCGACGTCCAAGCGTTGCGTCCGTGACCGCTGGCGGAACCGTCGAGGACGGGCAGCCGGCGGGGGTTGCCGGTCATGAGGGCGCCGGTGCCGGGATGAGCGCTTCGGTTGCAAAGGTTGCCGTAGCAGGGAGTGCCGACAATGGCGATTAGCAAGATCAGCTCGATGCGCACACCATCGAGATGGAAAGAAGTCCCTGTAGATTCCTTCGATCAGTCAGACCAGCCGGTACCGAGGTACAGGAAGCCCTCAATGAACAATTCGCTGCGCAGCCCCCACCGCCAGGCCGTTCTCGTCGGCACAATCGCAATGTTTCTGGTTGCATGCGGGGGTGGGACTCCCGCTCCGGTTGCTGGTGGCGGGCAGGCAGGTGCGCCCGGTGCTCCGGCTGGGTCAGGGGCAAGCGGACAGGCACAAGGCATTCCAGTGACGGTCCAGAAAGTTATCCGGGACAGCATTGAGGTCAAGTCTCCCTACGGTGGGTCCATTGCCCCGAAAGCTCAAGTAACCATCCTGCCCAGGGTTGCTGGCCGGATCGTGAGGACCGCTGCGGAAACGGGTTCCGTCGTTCAGGCCGGGGACCTTCTCGCCGAGCTCGATCACGCAACCCTTGATGCCCAGATTGCACAGGCTCGGGCGAATGTTGCCGGCGCGGTCGCGAACGTCGCCGCGGCGACGGCACGCCTTGACATCATCAAAGCTGGGGCCAAACCCGACGATGTCGCAGCATCTCAAGCCGCGGTTGACCTTGCCCGCGTGAGGCTGGATCAGGCACTTGCAGGCGTGCGCGATGAGGATCTGCGTGCCGCACTCGCCACGGCCGATTCGGCCCGCACCCGCCTTGAGGCCGGGCGCACTGGTCGACAGGAGGACATCCAGGCAGCGCAGGCTGCGGTGGACGCCGCCAAGACACGCCTTGACGCCGGACGTGCCGGTGGGCGTCCAGAAGATATCCAGGCAGCCAGGGCCTCCTTGGAGTCGGCGCGCAACCGGCTTGCACA
>DDYL01000186.1:0-124 GCA_002347925.1 Chloroflexi bacterium UBA2235
GCCGTCACGTCACCGTCGCCCTGAGCGGTGATGGCGGTGACGAGGCACTTGCGGGCTACGACACCTACCTCGCCAGTGCGTTGCGCCCGCTGTATGCCTGGCTTCCCCGCCCCGTGCGGACCGG
>DDYL01000186.1:211-3358 GCA_002347925.1 Chloroflexi bacterium UBA2235
CCGCCGCCGATCAGGGTCAGGACCGTGCCCACTATGCGTGGCGCACCCTCTTCGATCCCGCATCCCGGGCATCAGTCCTTGGCCGCGCCCCCGGTGCCATCGCGCCCGATCCCTTCGACGAGGCACTCGCCCTCTGCCCGAACCTCGACCAATTCGAAGGGGTCCAGCGTCACATGTACTTCGACATCCGGACCTGGTTGCCCGGCGACATCCTCGTCAAGGTCGACCGCATGAGCATGGCGCATTCCCTCGAGGTGCGCAGCCCGCTCCTCGACCACCGCATCATCGAACTCGCCCTCAACCTTCCCGCGTCCGAGCTGCTGCGCTTCTCGCCCCGCCACGGCCCGCAGACCAAGGCGATCCTCAAGCAGGCGATGCGAGGCATCCTTCCAGACAGCATCATCCACCGTCGCAAGCGGGGCTTCAGCTCACCAGTCGGCGCGTGGCTTGGCCTGCCCGGCAGCACTCACTCGGCCGGGGCACCGCTCCGCGACCTCCTGCACGATGCCCTCTCGAATCCGGCACCCTGCTTCGATGCCTCGGCCGTGCGCGCGATCCTCGCCGGGGCCAAGCGCAGCGTACATACATCAGGCGGGGCTGGGGGGGTGGTACGGGCCGGCACACATGCAGCGGATCCCCTCCACCTCTGGAGTCTGCTAACGTTCCACCTCTGGCACGACTGGATCAGGACCTACGAGGGACCGCCGTCACACGCGGCACCTGTCACCATCGGTCGCGCACCATAGGCTGCACCCAACCACCACCCCGCCTGATTGCAATACGCTTCGCTTGGCCCGCCCCGACTGATTGCAATACGCTTCGCTCACGGAAATTGCGAGTTCCCGCCCGATGACGACAAGCCACACCGGCACACCTCCGACCACCCCTGACCTGATTTACGGGTTCAGCGTCGTCGTGCCGGCCTACAACGAAGGCCTCGCCGTCGGCGACGTCGTCCGTCGCATCATCGAGACAATGACCTCCACCGGCCAGCCATTCGAGGTGATCGTCGTCGACGATGGGTCATCCGACGAAACCGCCATCGGCGCGGCGGGCGGTGGCGCAATGGTGATCTCGCATCCCCAGAACGCGGGCTACGGTGCCGCCCTCAAGACCGGGATCACCCGGGCCCGCTTCGACCACATCGTCATCACCGACGCCGACGGCACCTACCCCATCGACCGCATCCCCGACCTGATGGCCCATGCGGACCGGTTCGACATGGTGGTGGGTGCACGAACCGGGGCGAACTACCGCGAATCATGGTTCAAGGAACCGGCACGGATCATCCTCGGCGCAATGGTCCAGTGGGTCACCGGGACCGCCATCCCCGACGTGAACAGCGGCCTGCGCGTCTTCCGCACCACCCTCGCCCGCCAGTACTTCCATGTCATCTCGCAGGGCTACAGCTTCACCACCACCATCACCCTCGCCGCCCTCAGCAACGGCTACTTCGTCAAGTACCTCCCCATCGCCTACCACCGCCGCGTCGGGTCCAGCAAGGTCCGACTGGCGCGGGACATCCCCCGGACCACGCAGATCGTCCTGCAGGCGTGCGTCTACTACAACCCGATCAAGCTCTTCCTCACGTTTGCCGTCGGGACCGCCATCCTCGCCGTCATCTCCTGGGCACTCTATCTCCTGACAACGTCCCTTCCCGTCGGCATCACCGCCGGTCTCCTGACGGTCTCGGTAATCCACTTCATCGCACTGGGAATGCTTGCCGACCTGATCCGCGTCCGCAACGTTCCCCGTGCCCCGACCCTGACCAGTCATGCTTCTAGCGCTACAACCAGCCACACCATCGCACCCGATTGAAAAGACCGTTCCGCTCACCATCCCGCCAGGCGTCTTGCGAAACGAACCTTCCCACCGCCCCGCCCGAGTCAAGGAGCCTTGCCTCCGGCGCGTTACCATGCGCGTGCATTCCCGGCACCTAGGCCACGACGAACGCACACGAAAGCCAGACAAGCATGGCCACGACGAACGCACACGAACCAGCCTTCGCCGAAACCCAGGATGCGGTCACTGTCCCGTTGCCCGGGGAACCGGTTGACTGGTTACGCGATGCGCGCATCGCCGTGACCGGGGGTGCCGGGTTCCTGGGGCGCCATGTGGTCGCCACCCTCCACGCGCGGGGCTACCGCCACATCACCATCCCGCGCAGTGCGCGGTACGACCTTCGCCTGGAAGATGGCGTAGAACGCTTCTATGCCGACCATCGCCCGGATGTCGTCATCCACCTCGCCGCCGTCGTGGGTGGCATCGGCGCCAATCGCGAACACCCCGGTGACTTCTTCCACGACAACCTCATGATGGGCACGCACCTCCTGGAACATGCGCGCCGGGTCGGGCTGCGCAAGTTCGTCGCCTGCGGGACCATCTGCAGTTACCCGAAGTTCACCCCCGTGCCGTTCCGCGAGGACGACCTCTGGAACGGCTACCCGGAGGAGACGAACGCCCCATACGGCCTCGCCAAGAAGATGCTCCTGGTGCAATCCCAGGCGTACCGCCAGCAATACGGCACCGACGCCATCTACCTGATGCCGACGAACCTGTACGGGCCTTTCGACAACTTCGGTCCCGACGGCCACGTCATCCCGATGCTCGTGGTGAAATACCTCAACGCCGTTGAGGCGGGCATCGATGAGGTGGTTGCCTGGGGTGACGGATCACCGACGCGCGAGTTCCTGCACGTCACCGACGCCGCCGCCGGCCTCGTGGCCGCCGCGGAGCGCTATGAGGGATCTGACCCCGTCAACCTTGGGTCGGGTCGCGAGGTCAGCATCCGCGAACTGACCGAACTGATCGCCCACGCCACGGGCTTCACTGGCCACATCCGGTGGGATGCCTCCAAGCCGAACGGGCAACCGCGCCGCTGCCTCGACACCACCCGCGCCCATGACCGCTTCGGGTGGCAGGCGCTGATGCCCTTCGAAGAGGGTTTGCGCCAGACGGTAGCGTGGTACCGCGCCGAACGTGCCGCCGGACGCACCTGGGGCGCTTAGGGCCCAATCCACGGAGAACCGTGCTTCCGGCCCCTCCGCATTGCCACTGATTGCAATACGCTTCGCTTGGCCCTCCCCATTGCCACTGATTGCAATACGATTCGCTATCCTGTGCCGCCGGGTACCGGGCGGCGTACAT
>DDYL01000186.1:3366-6267 GCA_002347925.1 Chloroflexi bacterium UBA2235
CGCCAGTAATGCGGTTCCCCGCGGTCGACAATCCGGGAGACTGAGGTGCTGGTGCCTCCGTTGGGACGGTCAGGATCCTGGAAAACCTGGACGTCGAATGGGGTCGCCTGGATCAGCAATGCGCCCGGCTCCCCCGCAAACCGAACTTCGCAGACGATCATGTATCGCTGGTGGATGGCGATGCTGGCCAGCCACGTGACGTCCTCGATCCACGGGCCACGCTTGGCCGGATCCCCCACACGGATGACCGACTGGAGTGGCGCATACGGCAGCCTCGGCGATGCCCACACCGGATGTCCCGGCACACTGATCAGCCGCAGTAGGTCAGGCGTGGCCTCGACGCGTGCGGGAGGGTCGGCGACAACCGCCCACTGTGCCTCCGGTCCTTCCAGGATTGGCATGGCGTCACTGCCACGCAAGAACGCATGGAAGACGTCCTGGTTCTCGGGAGGCAGTCCGCTTTCCACAATCGCACGGACCGCCTTCGGCAATGGCGGCATCGAGGGAACCTGACACCCGGACACCAACCCCGCAATGATCCCGGCACTGATGGGCAGACCAAGCACGGACCGCCTCGACCGCAGGCCAGAAGCCGTCGACGGTACCGCGTCATCCGGTGCCCGCTTACATCCGAAAGGTCCGGTCACCCCAGTCTTCACGACCATGCAACGGTCAACACGGCCGACCCGCCATCACAATCATTGCCTCACGACAGCGAACGGCACCAACGAAGTAGCCAGTAGTGACCCATTCCGGCCACCCGCATGACCAAGCGAACCGTTCAACGCCAAGACACCCGTGGGAACCAGCACCGGACTCCATTCATGACCGCGACACGACCAATCCGCATCTGCCGTGTCATCGCACGCATGAATGGCGGTGGTCCCGCAGTGCACCTCGTCCACCTGGCGGCGGGTCTCGACCCCGGATGCTTCTCCCAGATCACCATCGCCGGACGAACGGGAAGTGGCGAGGTCGACCTGACCGGCGAAGCGCGTTCCCGGGGCTTGGAAATCGTCACCATTCCCTCACTCGGACGGGAACTCAGCCTGGCATCCGACACACTCACCATTGCCCGACTCGTCCGGAAATTCCGTCAATGGAAACCGGATATCGTCGAAACACACACGGCCAAGGCCGGGACCGTCGGACGTCTCGCCGCCATGATCGCGCGGGTTCCGGTTCGGATCCACGTCTTCCACGGCCACGTCTTCCACGGGTACTTCTCACCAGCAAGGACGCGCTTCTTCCTTGAAGTCGAACGGGCGCTCGGTCGCACCACCACCCGCATCATTGCCCTTGGCGAAAGACAGCGTGCGGATCTGCTTGGGTACGGCATCGGCACGCCATCGCGTGTCATCAGCATTCCCCTTGGGTTCGATCTCACGCCCTTCAAGGACAATCGTGATCGAAGGGGAACCCTCCGCGCCGAACTTGGGATCGCGCACCTGTCCCCGTCCGAGACCCCAGTGATCGGGATTGTCGGCCGACTGGTTCCTATCAAGGCGCACGAGGTCTTCCTTGACGCCGCCCGCACGATCCTTTCCGAAATCCCGGGCGCACGGTTCGTGATTGCCGGTGAAGGCGAACGGCGCACTGAACTCGAGCAACTTGCAAAGTTCCCCCCCCTTGCGGGACGCGTTCATTTCCTGGGATGGAGGCACGACACCGCCTCCATCTACGCCGATCTGGACTTGGTACTTCTTACCTCCGACAACGAAGGCATGCCAGTCACCATCATTGAGAGCCTCGCATCGGCGGTACCCGTCGTCGCCACGGCCGTAGGGGGAGTACCAGACTTGGTCCGCGACGGCATCAATGGCATCCTGACGCCCCCACGCGATAGTCAGGCCATTGCGCGGGCATCAATCACTCTCCTTCAGGACCCCGGACGACGCGCCCGGATGGGAGCGTCCGGTAGGGAATCCGTCATTCCCGAACATGAAGTCGAGACCCTCGTTGGCCGCATGACCCGTCTTTACTTGAGCCTCGTCCCAAATCCAGCGACCCTCTGATTTGCCAATGTTCGGCACGATCTGTGTAACCTGAAGGCATACCGGTGCGTTAGCCACTTGGACTGACTGGAGAACCATCCGTGACCACAGGGGTCAGGCGGGTGATGCGACCGGGTTGACACCTGGTCGCTTCCTGGTCCGACCGGCACGCTTGGGAACGAGAACTGTCCGAAATGCCGTACGCCCTCGCGTACCTCATCGTCTTCGTCGTCGCGTTGGCGGCGTCACTCGTCGGCACTCCGCTTGCGCGACGGGTGGCCCATCGCTTCGGCGTCCTCGACCAACCAAGCGCACGCAAGGTGCACCGCACACCGACACCACTGCTTGGTGGCCTGGCCATCTACGCCGGTTTCTGGGTCAGCGTCATCGCGGCGACCCGGTTGGAACTTCCGACCTCCGACATCTTCCTGCCCGCGACCACCCTCGAACTCGCAGCCATCTTCCTCGCCACCATCCCGCTGGTCGTGGTCGGTTTCCTCGATGACAAGTACAAGACGCAGGGTCTACCTCCCCGGGCAAAGCTTGCTGCGCAGTTCCTGTCCGCCGGCATCGCTTCCGCCGCCGGGCTCGAGTTGCGGGTCTTCGACACCCTCTGGCTCGACCTGCCCCTGACCTGCCTGTGGGTGGTCGGGATCACCAATGCCATCAACCTTCTCGACAACATGGATGGCCTTTCAGCCGGCGCAACCGCCATCGCAGCCGTGAGCTTCTTCACCATCGCCGCGATGAACGGGCAGATCCTCGTGGGCAGCCTTGCCATCGCCCTGGCGGGCGCCTGCCTTGGGTTCCTGCGCTACAACTTCAATCCGGCGACCGTCTTCATGGGTGATACCGGCACCCTGTTCATGGGGTTCCTGCTTGCCGTGATTGGCATGAAACTCAAGGC
>DDYL01000186.1:6337-7238 GCA_002347925.1 Chloroflexi bacterium UBA2235
GCAGTCGCCGGCGCCGTGGCCCTCGCCATGGCCCGCGGTGGTGTCGACGCGGGCATCGTGTACGGCCTGCCGGTTGTGGTCGGTGCCCTCGGTGCCGGCCTCTTCCTCGCACGGGTCGACGTCTGATCGCAGGAACACCCGCCCTTTGCACCATGGAGGCACCGTGACGACCCCCAGGGTCAATGGCGAAGCGGCTGCTGACCACGGCACGACGCAATCGGACGGGCGAAGCGTATTGCAATCAGGAGAGGCGGGGCGGGCCGAGCGAAGCGTACTGCAACCAGGAGAGGCGGGGCGGAGTTGGTCACTGGTCCTCCTGATCGCCTACCTCCTGATCCGGGGTTCACTCGGCGCCGTCATCAACGCCCCCGGGATTGGCCCGGATGAGCGGGGCCACGTCCAGTACATCCAGACCTTCATTGGGCGGAGCGCATCCGAAACTGGTGAGGCCGGGTCGGAAGGAGGCCTCGCCAACGTGACCGGAGTCGAGGCCCGGCAACCGGTCCTCGCCTACCTTCCCGCATCTGCCCTCTGGATGCTTGCGGGCGGGCCCGAGAACGCGGTCGCCAATGAAGTGGCCCCGACGGCCCTCGCGGGACCAATCCTTGCCGTGCGACTGCTTTCCGTTGCGTGGAGTGGTGTTACCGCATGGATTACCTGGAGGTTCGCCCTGATCCTGTGGCCCGGCCAACCGGGGATGGCTCTCCTCGGCACCCTCCTGGCCACGACCGCACCCGGCTACCTGTTCGTGATGGCGTCTATCTCGAATGACCCGATGGCAACGACAACGATCACCCTCGCACTTCTCGCCACCGCCCGGGTGATCCAAGGCGTCGCACCGGTATCAGTACCGGCGCAGGGCCGGTATCCCCTAACTCCACTTGCATGGTGGATCGCTTCC
>DDYL01000186.1:7353-9370 GCA_002347925.1 Chloroflexi bacterium UBA2235
CCGCCGCACGCATCTGGCCCCAGGCAATCGTCGCTGGACTGAATGGCTTCCTTACCAAGGGTGGCCTGACGGAGGCCTTCCGGACCTTCTGGCATGCCTACGACTACTCAGTCCAGTGGCAGGAACCATTTGACACCATCCTGACCGTCATCGCCGCCATCCCCACCGCACTTGCACTCGTCGGGCTCATCATGCGCGTCACTGGCGTGGCCCATCCACCAAATACGCATGTAGGGTCGCCGGATGACGGAGTGCCAGGTCAATGGGGCGGTGCGGTGCCGATTCCGCCGCTCCTCTGGTTGACCGCCCTGTGCCAGATTGCCTTCGCAGTTGTCCGGTACGGCATTGGCGACATCTCGGGGTCAGCCATGGGGGGCGTCGCCCAAGCCAAGACGTTCTTCCCCGCCATCGCCCCGCTCGGCCTGATCGGAGCCGCTGGACTGGCGACCGTGACGACTGGTCTCTCTCGGATCTGGAGACGACTGCGTCCAGTTCCACTCGACCAAACCGACGTCCAGGGTTTCACGGGGCGTTGGCTACTCCCCATCACCTTTGTCTGGGTGAGCCTTGTTGACGTCGCAAGCCTCGCGACCTCCTTCTGGCGGCACTATCAGTGGTGGGTGGGATGAGTGACGCAGCCGTGGTGCCTGTGTCGTGGAAACTACGGCTTTCCAACCCGTTCGCCATCACCGTCACGACGGCAACAATCGGCCTCGTCCTGAGATTGCTCCACGTTGCCTACACCGCGCGCATGGTCGTCATGGGCGACTCCCTCGGGTTCGAGATCCACGCCCGCAACTTCGTTGCCACCTGGCAGTCAATCGGATCGGGACAGTTCTGGAGCCGCCTCCTCGACACGATCGATCAGGGATCGTTGCAGGGGGTCACCTACCCAGCCGTCCAGTCTCTCGTCTACCTAGTCGCCGGAACCGGCGCACATGTCCCGCTTGCCATCGTGCAGTGTGTCTTCGGTGCAATCACGATCGGATTGGCCTCGGCAACCGCGTGGCGCATGGCCGGTCCCTTCGCCGGATGGATCACCGGGTTCGTGACGGCGTGGTACGCCCCGCTCATCCTCACGTCCGGTCTCGTCATCGCCGAATCGTCGCTCATCTGCATCCAGACGGTGTCCATCTGGTGCATCGTCGAAGCTCTGGAACGGCCCGCCCGGTCGAACCCTCTCCGTCACATCAGCATCTGGGGTGCAACTGGAGGGTTCTTCCTTGGCCTCCTCATGCTCCGCCCGGCCCTCCAATTCACTGCCCTCATCCTGTTCGTCACCGCACTGACCGGAATCGCAATCCAGCACGTACTGATGCGGTCAGGCAACGCCCCTACCCTCTCCAGTCAGGTGCCCACCACACGCGCGTGCGGCACGATTGCGGCCGTTGCTGCAGGCCTCCTCCTCGTCGCCGCGCCGTGGTTCCTGACCAACGCGCTCGCATTCGGCAACCCGGTCTGGTCGCGCACCGGCAATTCATGGCAGCAGGTCTACTGGGGAATCCATCCCCCGGATCGTGCATGGCAGCCCCAGGACGCACCCGTTCCACCGAAATACGGCGTCGAAAGCCTTCCCGAAGCCTGGAATGCCGGTCTCCGTATCCAAGTGCGTGATCTGGACTACCTCGACGCCGCCATCGACCAGTTCATCCAGACACCGGTCCAGGTCGCCGCGACCATGACGAACAAGCTGGCCGGCGCATGGAACTATCCATGGAACCCGTTCGCCGAGAATGCACCGGTTGCCAGCTCGCTCATGCCGGCCCTGCATCATCTCCTGATCGCCGGGAGCGTGATTGGATTGGGAACCGTGTGGCGCCGCCCGGTTACCGGCATGGTCCTGGCCGGGGCCCTCCTTGCAACCTGGCTTCCGTTCCTCGCAGTCAACATCGATGTCCGCTATGAAGTGACACCCGCCCCGGTCGGTGCCGTCCTCGCGGGCATTGCGATGTCCGACTTGGTCGCAGGCGTTGTCGCCGTTGCCAAGCGTCGCCCGGGGTTACGTCGACATCGCCGC
>DDYL01000186.1:9412-11308 GCA_002347925.1 Chloroflexi bacterium UBA2235
TACTGTCAACCCTTGCAGTAGTGATCATGTCTCGCGGGCGCAGCCAAAGTTCCATTGACGCCCAATCCTCCCAGCCCAAAATGCCCGAGCCCAGAACCTGGATGGGATGGGCCGCCGGAGCTGCCATGGGGACCGGGATCGCGACCCTGATGGCAATCCAGGTCTGGTTCGCTCCAGAATGGCACGAATGGAGCATCGACTTGCGTCCGGGTGACCGGGCAATCCAGACCATCAACCTGCCCGCGGACCGGCAGATCCCACCTGACGCCATCGTCGAGATGCGCCTTTGGCTCCAGGGTGGACGGTCTCCACGCTACGAGCCAGTCATCCGGATCAATGGCAAGGAAGTCGCCAACTTCCGCCCTGCCTTCGATGACGCCGGATCACTCCGTTTCCCCGAATCAACCCTCGCCTACGCCCGCCTGCAGGGCAAGGTCCGGGCCGATCTCCCGCAGTGGTACGCCATCCGTCTCGACCCGGCACTCGTTGACGCGCCACGTCTCGAGGTCGAACTTGAAGCCTCACCAACAGGTGATGTCTCCAACGGAGACTCGGCGGACGCATGGATCAGGGTATGGGGTGACTTCCCGCCGTCAGGCCCACGGATCGCCGCCGACCGGATCGATCCCGCTCCGGCAGGGGTGTTCGAAGGTCCGGCCCTCTACAGCCGGCGCGCCGGGGCAGACAATTCGGTCTTCCGGTACTACGCCACGGGCAGCACCCTGATCTGGCGACGGACCCCACTTTCCTCGACAAGCACTACCGCGTTCATCCGCCGCGCGGGAGACCGCAGCACCGGCATGTTGGATGCCGCCAAGGTACGCAACGGTGCCCTCCGTATCCGGTTCCTGGTCCTCGACCGGAACTACGGACTGATCACGGCCTTCTGACCACCATCGTGCGTGGATCTGGCATCCAGCCAACTGTTGTGCAGCCACAAGCGCAGGGAGATCGCCACGACCAGCAATGGCAGGGACGCCGCGGGTATCGACCCGAGCATCGGCCACGTCTCCCACCAGTAGGCGGTACGCACCAGGAAGAGTTCCTCATCCATCGACAACAGGGCGAACGCAACGAGGGAAACGGTGCCAATCGCCACGCGCACACCCCGCGGCGACCAACTCCAATCGGGCGCACGGGTGGAGGCAAGCAGCACCAGGAAGGCCACGATCCCGACCGTCGAGTAATGCACCCAAGACAGTGGGGAGGTCGTCAGGGAGAGCGCGATCACCAGCGACCACTCCAGACCCATGCCGATTCCATCGCTGACCGGCCGGCTACGCCGGGTCAATGCAAGGACCAGCATGAACGCGGTCGCCAGCATCAGGCCATTCAGGACCCCCGAGAGGGGCAAGCTGGGCAACGCGTTGGCATCGTAGTAGGCGTGGGAGACCAGTGACAGCCGTGCATGGACCGCCTGCAGGCTGATGTTCGAATGAAGGGCATTCCCGAGTGCCAGGTCACCCATCTTTCGCGTGATCCACACCCACCACCAGTTCACTCCCGCCAACGGAAGCGTGATCACGATCATCCCGATCCCTGCAACCGCCCCACCGACCATCGCCGACCATCGGCGGGACAGGATCACGTAGAGCGCCACCCATGACGCAACCGGCTTGAACACCAGCGAGGCTGCGATGCACACCCCGGCGAGGAACCAGCGGTTACGCATCGCCATAACGAGCCCGATGGACAGGAAGAGGTAGATGAACCCATTGGGTTGACCAAGCCAGATCGTGTCACGCCATGGTTCGTAGACGCTGAAGATCAGCACGATCATCACTGCCAGGAGATCCGGCGGAATGCGCGAACCGAAGAAGGTGCGGGCGACAAGAACCGTCGCTCCGATGATCGCGGAGATATGCAGGATTCCCCAGCCGGCCTGGGCAACATCGA
>DDYL01000186.1:11390-12311 GCA_002347925.1 Chloroflexi bacterium UBA2235
GCGAACTCACCCTGCCTCGCCGTGATGTACTTGAACAGTGCCTGGTTCGTGCCGACCGTCGCGGTGACCGCAAGAAGGATCCCTCGCACAAGTGACGAAATCATCCAGGGTGAGGGACCATCCGTCCCATCCACGATGTCAGTGGATTGTTTCGCGCCAGCCCCTTCGCCGTCAGCAATGCCAATGGATGCCCACTGACCGTCCCGGGTGAGGTACGCCCCGAGGATGACACTGCCGTGGACGAGAAGCGATATCCCGGTCAGGTAGCCAGTGAATGCGACACCTTCATGGGGAAGGTTCAGGAGCCGGTGTGCAACGTCACCACTGACGGTGAGCGACGCAAGGGGAAAGATGGCCGCCACCGCCGGCCACCACGGCAATGCGGTCACCACCCAACGCTGTGGCCGAGATTGGCGAGGATGCAGGAACCCCAACGCCCACCAGGTCATCCGCGCCATCGCGCCACTGATGGCGAGGACAGCCAATGTCACCAAGGCAAGGGTCGCGAGATGGCCCATCCGCGACCCGGGCGGAACAAATGCACGTGCTACCACCACACCGATCAGGACCGCGGCAGCAATCACGCCTGCCACAGCACCGCCGATCAGTATGGCTCGCAGTGCCCGCACCGTTGCCCGTTCCACTCGATCCAACCGCGTTGCTCCTCCGCCACGCACCTTGACGCGCAACGCCCTATCAGTCTCCGGATCGGTCCGGGCACCATCGGGTGCAGACACGGTCACGTCCTGAAAACGCATGCCACGACCGCGGGGAACCGCCGCGACTGGCGCCACGTCGCTACTGGTCGATCATCCAGGTCCGGGGTGTATGAATGGACGCAGGCGGTTGCGGACCATTCGGCGGGCGAAGCACCCCTACCGGAACCACCACCAACGGGTTTCCCCAGCCTGCCCAGTCATA
>DDYL01000186.1:12327-16508 GCA_002347925.1 Chloroflexi bacterium UBA2235
GCACGGATGTCGACCCACCGGCGCTCATCGACGAACGCCCGTGGATTGATCCGCTGGAACAGCAGCGTGCGCATGCCTCCGGGTCCGTCGACCGGTACGACCTCCACCACGAAGTGCACCCCGTCACCCTCGGGTGTCTCCCAGGAGTCCGGACGAAGCGCAAGACCTGCCTGGAAGACTGCTCCTTCAGGAGGGGTGAGGCGAACCGTCACGCGTCCCGGTGGATGCATGTAGAGCCACTGGCGCGTCAGGCCAACCTGGACCGGGCGTCCCGGTGGGGGGCGTACGGTCAGCCATCCAGTATCGAGGAACGCTCCAGGGCCAAGGGCCGGTCCTGTGGGAGAGCTCATAACGGCTGTCCCCGACCGCATCGATCCGATAACGTCCGTGACAATCCGTTCACGTTCCGGCGTACCCCTTGCCGGAGACCGCAACGTCAGCACCTCGGTCGCCAGGATCCCCCCGAGAACAATCGTCACCGCACCAACGACGAGCGTCACCAACCATCCACCGCCGTGCCTCGACGTTGCCCACAGCAGACCCAAAATCGCCAAAAATGAGACCGTATCCCCGGCCAGTCGGGGAAGGGTCGGACCGAACCAGACAGCCACCTCGTGACGTCCCGGTCCGACATCCACCAGGAGATACCCCGGAGCGACGCCGGAACCCTCAATCTCTCCTTGTGGACGCAACGCGACCGGCAAGCCGTCAACCGTCGCACGCCAGCCAGGGAACGCCAGCTGGTGGAACGCGATCGTTGCACCGGACCCTTCCGTCTCAACGACCGACCGGAAACGCAACGCGTCCCCTTGCAGGCTTGTCACGCGGGATTGCCCATCAGGAACCATGACCAACCCACCGATCCATGCACCCGGCGGAGCCACGCGATCAAGTCGGACCGCCCCGCCAAGTGACCCGTCAGGCCGACGGATATCCACCTCGCGCGGCGTGAACTCGCCTCCCCCGGTGGTGGTCGACGCCCCCCACCGGTCGAACGCATAGTCCGCCTCCACCATCGCATCATCATCGAACATCCGCCCATCGGCTGTGGAAACCGGATGGACCAGGCCGGTCAGTGTCTCGGCCCACATTGAGGCAACCAACACAAAGGCAAGAATGACACCCGGAATGCGGGGCAGTCGCGCGACTACGACTGCAGTCGCCATTGCCACGCCAAGCGAGAGCGGACCGATCAACCGCCACGGAAACTGCATGAACCGCAGTGCACCGACTGCCTCCCAAAGGGCCCCGCTTACCTGCAAGTTCAGGAGCCAAGGCACCAAGACCACACCAAACACGGTGAACAGGACCCCGTTCCCAGCATCCTGGATCGGACTTCGGCGAACGCGCCTGATGAGGAGGATCCCTGCAAACAGGGCAACCACGACCAACTGGGTGATCCCGGGAAGGACCGGGCCACCTGGAGCGCGTTTCGACGCTGGGTCCCAGCCGTGCGGGTATGGCCACACCCACCGGACCGGTGCCGTGACCGGAGATAGGCGATCCAGGACTTCAGTCACCGCATGACCCACCGCATCAAGGCGCACGGACGGTGCATCCGCGAGCAGAGGCATCCAGAACAACGCCGTGATCCCGATGGCAACCGTGCCAGCGAACGCGACCAGTTGGGTAGTAGTGCGAACCCTGGAAGACCGGCAACTCCCGATGACGACGATGACCGCGACGGCAGCAGCAATCAGCGCACTCAACTGGTGTGTCAGGATCAGTGCCGCCCCGGCGAGACCAGATACAACGATCCCTGACACGTCTCGACCATCCGTATTCCTGCGTGTCAAGAGCCCACGAAGGGCAAGCCAGAACCACGGCAGCCACGCCAGCGCCATGGCCTCTGGCAAGTCACCCCGGAAGAACAGGTTGGTGATAAACGGATATGGGGATGCAACCATCATCCCGACACCACTCAGGCTTGCCACGGTCGTCGTCCACGGGTCATGCCGGGAACCTGGCGCCACAAGTGACCGGGCGAGCATGAAGGTCCCCAGTGCGCCAAAGAGCACCGTGACGACCATCATCACTCGAACCGCGCCGTCGACAGTCGTTCCGGTGATGTCGCCGACAATTACCACCGCCAGGTATGCGAGCGGTGAGTAGAAGGAGAACACCGGATAGCCGAACCCGAGATAGAGATCGGGAAGCCAGCGCGGATAGGTCAGGTGTACCGATAGCGCATGCCCAAGGGTCAAGGCACGAAGCAGGAACTGCTCCCCGTCATCCGATTGCCGCACGTCCAAGCCAGACCCGGCAATCACCACAAGTGCTGGCACGCAGGCCAGGATGGTCATGAACGCCGAAACAGCACCGAGCAACACAGATCCTCGCCACCCGGCCGGACTCAGAACACGTCGACGATGCGACGGAGACCGGTCTGCATCATCGGCCTGAACGGGTCGCTGCGGACTGCGTCCATCCGCAGCCTCAGCTGAATGCGCGTCTCCCACCTTCGACAGGGTACCGATCCGTGCCCGCTCGTCAGGATCCGGGCCTGCGTGCGGTATCACTGGTCGGTGCAAGCCCCCCCACAGCACAATCCATCGGAGTCTCGGCCCCGCCAATCGCCGTCCTCGGCGTGGGCACTTGCGACACTCCTGGTCATCACCGCACTCGGTCTCACTTTCCGGTTGTGGGACCTTGGCACCCTCCCGCCATCACCTGATCCCGATGAACTCTCGATCGGCTACAACGCCTGGAGCATCCTCGAGACCGGCCGGGATGAATTCGGGACGCCCTACCCAACCGCCTTTCGCGCGTTCGGCGAGTACAAGCGCCCCGCGTTCATCTACGCCGCCGTCCCATCCATCGCCCTCTTCGGTCCCACCACATGGGCGATCAGGTTGCCGGGTGCCATCGCTGGCACCCTCACGGTCCCGGTCCTCTACGCACTTGCCGTCTCGCTTTTCGGGAACCGTGCCATCGGATTGCTCGCCGCCACCGGCCTCGCCTTCTCACCATGGCACTTGCAGTTCAGCCGCGGGGCACGTGAAGCCGCGTTCATCACCTTGGCAGTAACCCTCCTGGCCCTCTGCCTCACCCGCGCCACCACGCTCATCCTCGGAACAAGCACAACCGGCGTCTTGCCTCGTCGCGTGCACGTCTGGGCCGCCGGTGCCTCCCTCGCAATGCTTCTTGCAATGTACTCATATCCCGGAGGCGTGGTCTTCACCCCCCTGATGGTGGGTGCGTCGGCGTGGATCCTCCGTAGCCACCTGCGACGGACTGCCCTGTCATGGGTCATCGCCATAGCCATCGTCGGGGTCGGGGCCTTTCCTCTCGCCCGACAACTCCTCGACGGACGCGTCGGGGCGCGCTTCGCCCAGGCCTCTCTCCTGAATGATGTCGACCTCCAGAAGCTCGCCACCAAACGCATTGAACGGGACGTGCAGCTGGGAATTCCGTGGATTCTCGACCATCCGTACGCCCTTGCGGCACGACGGGCGGTCGATGCCTATGCCGGGCACTTCAACCCGACCTACCTGTTCACCCGTGGCGATGACCAGCCGCGCCATCACGGCACCGATACCGGCCAACTCTATCTCTGGGACGCACCACTCATCCTTGCCGGGTTAGTAATCCTGGCAAGGCGTCGCACCCATCCGGCGTACCAGTTCACCGGGTTGTGGCTGCTCATCGGCCCAGTCCCGGCATCACTCGCCACCGAAGCGCCGCATGCGGTACGGAGCATCGTCATGCTTCCGGCCTGGTACCTCGCCGGAGGCATCGGTGCCGTTGCCATCTGGAACCGCCTCCGTACAGGCAAACAGGCGAGATCGAACCAGTTCGCTTCGCCGACCATCACCTCTCAAGTCCCGGCGTGGCGACGACGCGTGGCACCAGTCATCGCCGGTGTCTACCTGTCACTCCTTGTCCCGACCGTCACCTACTACGCGTGGGCAACCACCCGGTACTACTCGCTCGAGTACGCACCATACTGGCTTGACGGCACCCTGGAGGCATTCGCCTACGCGCAATCNNCTCGGACACGGTGGCACCGGACAATTGGACCGCGCGACCGTGGCACCCCTCCGGTTCGACCCCTTCGAACAGCGTGTCGTGTCATGGCCCGATGAACCGGGATCAACGGACACCCTCTACGCTTTTCTCAAGATCGACGGACGGCAACCACCATCACGTGCCCGGATTGTCAGGGAAGTGCGGGATGCGGG
>DDYL01000186.1:16572-17787 GCA_002347925.1 Chloroflexi bacterium UBA2235
CAGGACGCTGCCCGAAAATGATCACCACCATCACAAGCACGATATAGGTCACCAGAGCCGCCCCAGCACCAGCGTTCAGGGTGTCCGTGATATTGCCAGGAACCCCGGATGCGACAAGCGACGGTCCGATCGATCCCGCAATACCCGCACTTGCGATTCCAACCGTGCCGGAAACGAGAATCCGACGAACCGTTGTACCCGGGATCAGGCGCCAGCATATCTCAGCGACCATGGCATCAGAGTACCCGGTCACCCACGCCCCAGCGCCACCTTTGCTTCCCATGCGGCACTGCGCACCATCCGTCCGGCAGTCAGCGTGTCAAGTTCCACGACCACCGGCTCTCCCCAACCCGCCCAGTCATTCGATGGTTCATCGCGCGCATCTGTCCGGAACTCGAGCCGGATCGGTTCCCCTGCCCATCGGTCCAGAGGCACCAGCACATCAACCCAACGACGCTGATCCCCCTGTGCCCGGGGATTGAACACCTCGTCAAGCACGGTCGTCCGTTCGCCAGACGTGGAACCGTCGGGTCCCATTGGCGCCACGTCAGGACCGGCAGTCACCAGGTACCGGACCCCATCTCCAAGGCTTGCCTGCCACATCTCGGGATCCATGCCCAGGGATACCTGCAGGTAGGTTCGGCGCCCAGCGACCGCCTCAGGAATATCGATGTCGACAGACACGGTTGTCGGCGGGTGGGTGAATAGCCACCGTTGCTCCCGGACACCGGCAGCCCTGAGAGGCTGATCAATCGCAAGGATCGGGAGCGGACGCACGTCCACGTAGCGCGAGGGGCCAAGTTCGGAGCCAGTCGGCGACGTCACCGTTGCTGAACCATCAAGGACAAGGTCGGCAATCGATGCGACCAGTAACCTCCTCAGTGGAGAAACCAGTGTCACAGGACCTTCGTCAGGCGACAGGGTTCCCGCCAGGATGGTCACCACCGAGGCCAGTGATGCCAGTCCGAGCGCCAACCCAGTACCACCCCTCACCCAACCCGAAAAACCTCGGCCGAGCGGCAAGGCAATCCACAGTCCAGACATCAGCATCACCAACGAGGTCACGCCTGTCCCGATCATCCGGGCCCAATCCGCACCGAAGCGCAGGGAAACACGATGGTCCCCCGCCGGTACCGCAACCAGGATGAACCCCGGCGAGAATGCCTGTGATGCGATCAGTGGTGCCGCCTCGATCGCGACCGGTCGGCCGTCCAC
>DDYL01000186.1:17859-18112 GCA_002347925.1 Chloroflexi bacterium UBA2235
TTGGGAGACCCCGTGGATCCCAACCTGCCCCGACCACGGCATCACCTGTCCGGCCACCCACCCTGCATCAGGGAACATCCGGTCGTACAACCAGAATCCCCGCGCCTCCCCCTCGTGCCATGTCTCGAAGTCGGCAGACCGGGGCAGGAACTCATTGGTCGACGTGGTATTCCCCGGTTCGCGCGCCTCGAGGTCATCCACCACGGCATCGCTGACCGTGTCGTATGGCGCCTCACCGACGAAGAGTGTCCGG
>DDYL01000186.1:18169-18553 GCA_002347925.1 Chloroflexi bacterium UBA2235
TCTGGAGGATTGGATACGCCTCCCATACGGGCACAGCCCAGTCGAACTGGTTGGCATACAGGAAGACGGCCACCACACTGCCGAACACCACCGGGAAGATGACCGGCGAAGCCCGTCGCCCAACGCCAGCTCGTTTCCAGATGCGCCATGTGAGGTACGCAAGTCCCCCCAAAAGGACAACTGACTGCACCAGGCTGAGACGCATCGGTCCGGTCAGGATATTCGAGTACGCGAAATGAAGATCAACCGGAAAACCAACCGTATACGGGCTACGTTCCTGCAATCCCCACAGGGGCGGTTGGTACCCCGGCCAACGGATGAACCAGTTCCGGAAGTTCAGTGCCCCGAGTTGCATCCGTTCGGTCTGGACGAAGGCTGTGTCCA
>DDYL01000186.1:18568-18745 GCA_002347925.1 Chloroflexi bacterium UBA2235
GAACAACACTGCTACCCACCCGGCTGCGAGGATGCCACCGAGCAGCGCCGACACCCCGTGTGTGAGCAATAGCAGGGCAACAGTGGCCGACGTGCCCCACCATGACCGGCGCCGGGACCATACCCGTCTGGGATCCGGTCGCCACAGTTCATGCACTGCGGCCAGCAGCCAGGCCAT
>DDYL01000109.1:0-14679 GCA_002347925.1 Chloroflexi bacterium UBA2235
TACCACCCGCACCCCTTCGCCCCTTTATTTATATGGTCGCTGCGCTACCACCCGCACCCCTTCGCCCCTTTATTTATATGGTCGCTGCGCTCACAACGCCCGCCGACCCGAGTGTGGGCGTTCTTCTTCCATGCGGCTGAAGTGGAGCGAAGACCAGTCAGTCGCGTTGGGACGGGCCGGCAAGGGCGCCGGAGTTCCGGGGGAGTAGGTTCAGCGATGTACGATTTCGCCTGGCCCGACCCTTAGCGAAGGGTGTGTGAATCGGGCTGGGCCAAGCGAAATCGCGCATCAATCAGCGGCAGCGGGTGCGGGGACAGGGCCGTCAACCCGTTCCAGGAGACTGACAGACTCCAAGTGGTACGTCTGCGGAAAGATGTCGATGACACCCGTTCGGGTCAGGCGGTAGCCGGATGCGATCAGGCGCTTGAGGTCGCGCGAGAGGGTTGATGGTTCGCACGACACATATACGATGCGGTCCGGCGCGAGGGTTGCGAGTGCGTCCAGGACGGCTGGTTCGACTCCCCGCCGTGGGGGATCCAGGATGACGGACCTGTCAGGGACCGATGATCCCTTTGCGAGTCGTGGCAGGGCGGCCTCGACCGGCTCATGATGGATGGCTACGTTGGTGTGTCCGAGGGCCGCGACGTTGTCGTACGCACCGGCGACGGCTGACTCGTCGCTCTCGATTGCGACAACAGCGCCGGCGAATGGTGCGAGGTTGAGGGCGAAGACGCCGACACCCGAGTACGCATCGATGATCTGACTGGTCTTGGTGGGTGCAAGCCATTCGCGCACCCGGGCAACAAGACGGTCAGCGGCACCGAGGTTGACCTGAAAGAATGCGCCCGGCGGGACGGCAAGGATCTGGCCACCCATCTCGTAGGCAAGGGTTGGGAATCCCCAGAGCAAGGTTCCGCGGTCATGGCGGCCTCGGGCAACCATGATCGCCGCGAGATCCGGGACAGACTTCACCGTCGCGTCTACGAACGCTCGCATGTCGCGCTTTGAAACTGGAGACCGGCAGACCACGGTCACCTGGATGCCGTATCCGATCCCTTGTTCGTCGCGAACGGGGCCCGGTGGCATCGTGCGGCCTTGGATGGGCTTTGGAGCCATTTCGCGGAGACGGGTCGCGACCATCGGCATCCCGGGGATTGGCGGGGCGTGACGCAGGATGATCGCGTCGAGGCGTTCCCAAGTCTCTTCGGGGATCAGCGCCCACGGCATGATCTCGATGGCGCGGTTGATGTCCTTGGACGCAATCGCGCAGACATCAATCGGGACCATGCCTTGGGCGTGCGCAACCTGATAGTTCAGGGAACGCTCGCCCTTGGGCCCGAATCCGGGCACGAGTTGCACGCTGTTGCGGTAATTCCATGGGTTTGGCGACCCGACCGCGGGGACCATCGGTGGATCGTCAATGCCCGCCAGACGACGCAACTGGTCGCGCAGCACCTGGGTCTTGTATCGCAGCTGTGCTTCGTAGTCGGCGTGTTGCCAGTGGCACCCGCCGCATAGCCCGAAGTGTGGGCACGGTGGTTCGGTCCGGTCGGGCGATGCGGCGGTGACGGAAAGCGTCAATCCCCTCAGGTAGGCGGGCTTGCGTTCGGTGATGAGAGCGTGGACTTTCTCTTCTGGCAGGGCGCCGGAGATGAAGGCGATTTGCCCATCAACGCGTCCGACCGCCTCACCGCCGTGACTTACCCCATGAAGTGCGAGGTCGACTTCGTATGGATCCTCAAGCGTGCGGCGCCGAACCGGTGGGGGAGCTGGTTCGCCGTCGTTTTCGGGGTCATCCCCAAGGTACCGGGACACCTGATCCTGGTTTCCGGTGCGACCGGGGCCGTCCATCGGACCCCCACCCCTTCGCCCATCCCCACCCCGTCGCGCCAGATTGGAAGGCGCTTCGCTATCCATCGAGTTGCTGCTTGAGAAGTTCGTTCACGAGGCCTGGGTTGCCTTTCCCGCGCGTTGCCTTCATCACTGCCCCGACAAGGAAACCCATGGCGGTTGCCTTCCCGGCGCGGTAATCGGCAACGGCCTTGGGGTTGGATGCGATGGCGTCGGCCACGGCGGTGGTTAGGGCGTTGGTATCCGAGACCTGCCCGAGGCCCCGTTTCTGGACGATCTCGTGGGGCATAGACCCCGTGCTGACCGCCTCCTCCAGGACTTCAGGTGCAGTACGCACACTGATCGTACCCGTGTCCAACAGTTTGATGAGGTCGGCAAGGTGCGCGGGGGTCAGGAGGATCTGATCAATCTCGGCGCCGGTGTTGCCCAGGATGCGAAGGACATCCCGGGTGATCCAGTTGGCGGCGGCGCGGGCGTTGCCAGAAAGGTGCGCGGTCTGCTCAAAATATTCGGCGAGGGCCCGAGTCTGTGTCAGGGTATCTGCGATGTCTGCGGTCATCCCATACGCGTCGGCGAAGCGATGGCGCTTGGCGTCGGGGAGTTCCGGGAGGAGGGACCGCAACCGTGCCACTTCGGTCGCTGGGGTGACGATGGGCGGGAGGTCGGGTTCGGGGAAGTAGCGGTAATCGTGCGCGGCTTCCTTGCTCCGCTGGGTCACGGTGATGGCCCGGTCGTCAACCCAGCCGCGCGTTTCCTGGACGATCCGGCCCCCGGCATCGAGGATGTCGCGTTGCCGGACGATCTCGAACTCGATCGCCCGGACGACTGACCGGAACGAGTTCATGTTCTTGACTTCGACCTTGGCACCGTACTCGGCTTGGCCCCGGGGACGCAGTGAGACATTCGCGTCGCAACGGAACGCACCCTCGTCCATGTTTGCGGTGGAGACACCGAGATAGCGGAGGATCTGGCGCAGGGCGCGCAGGTACGACCCGGCTTCGTCGGCGGTGCGGAGGTCAGGATCGCCGACGATCTCCATGAGCGGAACGCCGGCACGGTTGACGTCCATGAGGGAATAGGTCTCGCCGCTGCTGTCGCGCACGTGCTTGAGCGTTGCGGTGTCTTCCTCGAGATGGACCCGCGTGATCCCGGCGCGACGCATCTGCCCGGGATTGGCCGGATCATCGAACTCGAGCCAACCAGCTTGCGAGAAGGGCAGGTCGAACTGGCTGATCTGGTATCCCTTCATGAGGTCAGGGTAGTTGTAGTTCTTGCGGTCGAACTTGCTGAATTCCGGGATCTCGCAATTCAAGGCCAGGGCGGTGATGATCGTTGCCTCGACGGCGGTGCGGTTCATGACGGGCAGCGAACCCGGCATTCCCAGGCACACCGGGCAGACCAGGGTATTGGGGGGCGCGCCCGAGTAGCGCGAGGAACAGCTGCAGAACATCTTGCTTTCGGTCACGACTTGTGCGTGCACCTCGAGTCCGATGACTACCTCGTAATCCGTGGCCGGTGATGTCCCGGCATGATGTGTTGCTGTCATTTCGTGACCCTGCCCAACTTCTCCGTGGGGGTTCGTGTCGTCGGCGATGGGAGTGAGGGAGCCTCCACCCCCAACCCGTCCCCCGTTGCCACGGGAGCGAGGGGTAGGCGGCCGAGGAAGCGCGCCATGCGGTCGATGGCTTCCTCCAGATGTGCCGTGCTGGTTGCGTAGCACATGCGGACGTGTCCTTCGCCACTTGGCCCGAAGACCGAACCCGGGATGGCGGCGACATGTTCCTCATGCAGGAGACGGGTGGCGAACTGATCGCTGGTCAGTCCGGTTCCGGTGATGTCCGGGAACACGTAGAACGCGCCTTGTGGGCGGGCGCAACGCAGGCCAATGCGGTTGAGGCCATCCACGATCAATCTGCGCCGGCGGGCGTATTCGGCGAGCATGGCCTGGACGTCTGGTTCCCCGTTCCGGATCGCCTCGATGCCGGCGTACTGGGCCATTGTTGGCGCACTGAGCATGCCGTACTGGTGGACTTTCATCATCGCTTCCACCAGATGGTGGGGAGCGCACGCGTATCCGAGGCGCCAACCAGTCATTGCGTACGCCTTGGAGAACCCGTTGAGTAGGATGGTGCGATCCCATGCGCCCGGCAGTGAAGCGACGCAGGTGTGCGTCCATCCGTCGTAGACCAGACGCGCATAGATTTCGTCGGAGACAAGGAGCAGGTCGTGTTGGACGGCAAGGCGCACGATTGCCTGGAGGTCGGCGCGCGAAACGGCACCGCCAGTGGGGTTGTTCGGGTAGCCGAGGACGATCACTTTTGTCCGTGGTGTGATGGCGGCCTCGATGGCGGAGGCGCTGATCGCGAATCCGTCGGTGTCGTGTGTAGGCACATGCACCGGCACTCCACCGGCGAGTGAGACGCACGGCGCGTAGCAGACATAACTCGGTTCCGGAATGATGACTTCATCGCCGACGTCCACCGTTGCCCGGATGGCGAGATCGAATGCTTCGGAGACCCCGGTTGTCACGATGATCTCGTCTTCGCTGTTATAGGTGGCTCCGAACCGGGTAGAGAGATCGCTGGCGATCAGGATCCGCAACTCGGCCAGCCCCCGGTTGGAGGTGTAGCCGGTCTTCCCGCGGTCCAGGGATGCCTTTGCCTCTTCGCGGATGTGTTCCGGCGTGACGAAGTCCGGTTCACCGACGCCGAGCGAGATGATGTCGGGCATCGTCGCTGCAACGTCGAAGAATTTCCTGATTCCTGAAGGCGGAATTGCCGCGACGCGGGCGGACACGAAGTTCCTGTTGGACACGGGTTGGATCATGCGTGTGGCGCCTGATTTGCAGACGCTTCGCTGCGCGCCAAGGGTGGGCGTTGCCGGTGGAAACTGGTCGCTCCCTCGTAGGCGAACGCCGCCCGGAAGAGGGTTGCCTCATCGAAAGCCTTGCCGATGAGCTGCAGTCCGACGGGGAGTCCCTGGTGGTCGAACCCGCACGGAACGCTGATACCCGGGAGCCCGGCGACGTTGACCGGGATGGTGCAGACGTCGGACAGGTACATCGCGAGGGGGTCGTCGATCCGGGCACCCATCTTGAACGCCACGGTTGGCGAGACAGGTGAGGCGATGACGTCGACCGACGCGAAGGCGTTGTCGAAGTCCGCCTTGATGAGCGTCCTGACCTGCTGGGCTTTGCGGTAGTAGGCGTCGTAGTAGCCGGAGGAGAGTGCGTAGGTGCCGAGCATGATCCGTCGCTTGGGCTCGTTCCCGAAGCCTCGCTGTCGGGTGGCGTCCATCGCCTTGGTCATGTCGACCTCGTCGAGGGCCGCGAGGCCGTACTTGATGCCGTTGTACCGTGACAGGTTGCTGCTGGCTTCGGCCGGGGCGATGATGTAGTAGGTTGCGAGGCCGTGTTCGGAGTATGGCAGTGAGACGGGATGGACGCTTGCGCCGAGGCCCTGGAGGGTCTGGATGGCCTCACGGACAAGACGCTCCACGTCGGGTTCCATGCCCGCGGTGAAGTACTCGGCGGGCACGCCGATGCGGAGGCCCTTGACGCCGTCACGGATGGTTGACCGGTAGTCTGGCACGGCGACCGGCGCGGTGGTGGCGTCCATTGGGTCCGCGCCGGCGATTGCCTGCAGGACCATCGCCGATCCCTCGACGCCGATCGAGAACGGTCCCACTTGGTCGAGTGACGATGCGAAGGCGACGACCCCGTAGCGTGAGACCCTGCCGTAGGTGGGCTTGAGGCCGGTCACCGAGCAGAGGGACGCCGGTTGGCGGATTGACCCGCCCGTGTCGGTGCCGAGCGAGAGGAGCGCCTGGCCCGCGGAAACGGCGGCGGCGGACCCGCCGGATGACCCGCCCGGCACGCGGCTGGTGTCCCATGGGTTGTGCGTTGGGTGGTAGCCGGAGTTCTCGGTACTTGAACCCATGGCGAACTCATCCATGTTGGCCTTTCCGACGAAGACGGCACCGGCGGCGCGCAAGCGGGCGACCACGGTAGCGTCGTATGGCGGAATGAAGCCTTGGAGGATGCGCGATCCTGCCGTTGTCTGGACGCCGGTGGTGCAGAAGAGGTCCTTGAGGGCGATGGGGATGCCGGTGAGTGGCGGCGTTGCGCCCGGATCACTGCCGCTGAGCGCGAGGTCGGCGGCGTGGGCCTGGGCGAGGGCCTCATCGGCGGTCACGGTGATGAAGGAACGCACCTGGGTTTCCGTGCGTTCGATCTGGCCCAGGACGGCGTGTGCCAGTTCGGTCGCCGAAATCTGCCTGCGGACCAGGAGGTCCCGGGCTTCGGGCGCAGTGAGTGCGGTCAGGTCGCCGGATATGCCCACCAGGTGTTCCCTCGTCACGTGCATGTGTCGGGTCTGACCAGCCGGTTGGCCGGTCGCGCCCATGTGTCTGATGTTTCCAACCTTCCCGTGCTCCGCGATTGCCAGGTAGAAGGCCCCCACCCCGTCGCCCCGGATTGGAAGTCGCTTCGCTTCCCAGGCCCTCTCACCTCGGTGATGGGAGAGTGTCGCGCGCCTCGGGAAGGCGCTTATGTCTCGAGGACCGCCTGCACCCGGAAGAAGCCGTCCTCTTGCCGAGGGGCATTCGCGAGGACCTGCTCACGGGGCAGTGATGGCCGTGCCACATCGTCCCGCATGACCGAATGAAGATCGAAAACCTGTGCGGTCGGCGAGATTCCCGTCGTGTCAAGTGCTTGCAGGGCCCGAAAGTGTTCGAGGACACCGGACAACTGTTCCGCAAATCGGGAACGATCCTCGGCGGTTATCCCCAACCGGGCGAGGGTTGCGACGTGGTCGACGTCTTCGGGGGTCAGGTTCATTTCCCAATCCTCACGCTGTCGACGTCATTGTTTCTGGACGCTTCGCTCATGTTGCTTCCGGTACGCAAGTGATCGTATCTCCGGCCCCGATGGGGTTTCCACGCCGCCTGTCCCGGGTCCACTATCGCCGGTACTCGCCCGGACGGGTGGTGTGCCCTCGACAGCGACCTCGGTCAGGGTTCGCCTGGTCGCGACCTGCATGACAACGGCCGTTCCGGCACTGGCGATGACGGACACGCGGTGTCGTGTAGGTAAGGGTACCGTGAGCCTTGCCGTGACCGCGTCTATTCCTGCGTCCGATTGTCTCTTTGGTCGGTCAACGCCCGGTTGGGGGTTCGGTGGGCGTGCACAGTGAAGCGAATTCGAAGCGGGCGAGGCGGCAGTGTGGGGATGTGCCGGGACGGCGTGCTAAGCGAGGCGTAGATAAATCAGGTGGTGTGGTGTCGATGGGGTGCGGGCTTCGCGTCGAGTTGCCGTCCGGCCCAGCTGCCGCGTCAGATACCTTGCAAAGACCGGTCAGCCTCGTCTCCACTGGCTTCATTCCCAATGGCCGCAATTGACGATGCCCGGTGGTGTTCGATTTCGGCGCTGTGAGCGAGTGCCCACGCCGATAGCGCGGAGACCGGCTCGATAAGAGTGCGTCCCAACGGGGTCAGCGCGTATTCGACCCGTGGGGGTACTTCAGGGTAGATCGTGCGTCGCACGAGGCCGTCACGCTCCAAGTTCCTCAACGTGAGCGTGAGCATTCGCTGCGAAATCCCAACGACGATCCGGTGGAGTTCGCTGAACCTGAATGTGCCCTCTGCGAGGATCCGGACGATAAGCAGGGACCACTTGTCACCGAGAAGTGCAAATGTGTCCCGGATGATGCGGCACTCCGCCGTCTGCCCGAACTGCGCCAGTCGGTCAGGCGGTGCGCCGGCGGGTTGGCAGTCCGTAGTGGCGAACCACTCAGACGGGTCGACTTGGGTCTCCATCGTTCACTCCATGTGCCATAGGCACCTTCTTGTGCCGTCTTGCGAATGCCAGGCCCATTACCGATAGTTTGGTCAGGCACAAAGAGTAACCGACGCGAGATCGAGTGCTCCTGGCGTGTCGGAAAGTGAGGACGTAGAAGTGGCTGAAGGACGCGGTGTGGCAACGGGGCTGATGGCAAAGGTTGGCGCCATCCTGTGGGCAATCTGGGGAATCCTGCATGTCTGGGTCGGATACGAGGGGGTCCACCAGTACATGAGTGGGGGTGTTCGAGGGCAGTGGTCGACGCTCATTGGTGGGGCAAGCGTGCCACGGGAGACGTTCCAGTACGCCACGGATACGGCGACAGCCTTCGCGCACTCGCAACTGATCCTGAACTTCTGCCTTGATGTCGGCGGGTACGGCGTCGTCGGACTGTTGATTGCGTGGATGATCTGGGCGCATGCCTCGTGGATGGCGTACTTGATCGGACTCGTGGCGATCGGGATCGGTGACCTGGCGTTCCTGTTCGCACTCGTGACGTCGGGTGTGATCGAGTTTTCGTTCGCGGTCGTTCTGGGACCGTTGGTCTGGATCATCGCCGTTGTGGTGACGCCAATCGGACTGCCTTCGTTGCGATCAACCCGGAGGGGGTGAGGGCCGCTTGGCTCGGGTCAGAGGTTGCCGGTGAGCACTTCTGGCCCGGTAGGCCCCGGCGATCCCTGGGCAGGTTCGCGGGTCACTTGGACGAGTTTCACCCGGTTGAGTGACTGACCGTGAAGGTCTATGACCAGGTAGCCCTGACCTTGGTGATCGACCGTGAAGGTGCCACCGCTGAACCGTCCGGCTCCATCCAGGAGGGCGGCCCACAGTTGGTAGCAGGACCCTTCTCCAGTTGAGGGCAGGTTGTAGGTGACCAGCACGGCACGGTTGCTCTCGGGCAGGACGGCCAGGCGTCCCGTAGACCTCGGCGCGCGATCGGTTCCCGCAAGGGTCCGCGTGACGGCACCGGGGTGATAGACAAGGCTGAGGGTTTCGGCAAGGCGCGATGCAACGATCGCGTTCTGCGCTGTCTGCGAGTGCAGAAGCATCGAGTATCCGAGGCTGGCGATGCACATGGTGAGTGACCCGGCGGTCACGATCGCCCCGACGCGACGGTTGCTGAACCATGCCACGAGCGGGGACGCGGGTCTCGCACCGCCCGGTGCGCCGTGGTGCGGGCCACTCATCACCGCGGTTGAGATGCGTGCCTGCCGGATGATGGCGCGGCCAAGGTGCTCCGGCGGGCTGATCTGCTTCGCAGTGCCGGCTAGGGTTTCGATGACCGGTTCGAGAGCCCGTGTCTCACGCTGGCACTTCAGGCACGACCGCAAGTGACCCTCGAAACGCGCCCGATCGGCGGTGGGCATTGAACCGATCAGGTAGAGCATGGAATCGCCTGGGCATTCGATGGGGCGAGCCGGAGGAGGCTCGGACCACGGGCCGGATCGGACTTTGTGTGTCAGACGTGTCAATAGCCCGGGTCTGCGCCAGGACGGCGGTTCGGTCATCACCACGGATTGGCCTCTTGCTTGTCAGGGTGGTTCATCGGTGAGATTTCTTCACGACGCGGGGACGCGACGCGGCGTTGGGTCCGGAAGATGACGATCCATGTCCCCACCACCACCCCGCCCGGTTGAAATGCGCTCCGCTTGGCCACCACCACCCTCCCTGATTGGAAGACGCTGCGCTATTGGGCTGTGATCGGCGCGCAGGAACTCGCGAAGCTTCTGCAGGGCGAGGCGCATCCTGGTCTTGATTGTCCCGAGAGGTTCATTGAGCATTGTGGCGATTTCGGCTTGGGATAGCCCTCCGAAGTACGCGAGTTCGATAGGGCGGCGCTGTGCTTCAGGCAGGTGTTGAAGCGCCTGCCGGACCGCCTCCCGGGTTTCGGCAAGCGCCGCTTCGTGAGCGGGATCACCATCGGCCGCCTCGGCAGTTGCCAGAACGATGTCGATGTCGTCGTGCTGACCCCGGGCGCGCCGTCGACGAAGTTCGTCAATCGCACGGTGATGGGTGATGGTGAGGAGCCAGGGGAGTAGACGCCCGCGTGCGGAATCGAACTCGTCGGCACGGGTCCAGAGGCGCATGAAGACTTCCTGCACCACTTCCTCGGTAGTTTCGTCGTCTCGCAGGAGTCTGCGGGCCAGCGAATAGACCGGACGCGAATAGCGGTTGTAGACCGCTTCGAGAGCGGAGACGTCACGCTTGGCGATCTGCCGTGCAAGGAAACCATCGGAATCATTCTCTTCCCCACCCCCACTGCGCCCCTGATTGGAATGCGCTTCGCTTGGCCCACCCCGCAACCCCTGGTCGCTGTACGCTCCGGACCCGTCGTCGTCGTCTTGGCCGGGACGATTCATGGCGTCGCGATCACTAGGCATACGCATCGCGCGACCAACGCGGATTGGCGGCCGACGAGACACCGGCTCTTGGCATGGGCCCCGAACCCGTGTGTCTGATATGGAGACGCTTCGCTCTTCCGTGCCGACACCCGAACGGCGCGAGGCGCTGGGCAGGGATGCCCGGGGAACGCATGGTGCCCCCATCGCCCGTGATGCATCGACGCTTCGCTTGGCCTTGTTGACACCTGATTGAGATTCGGGCAGGGATGCCCGCGGACCAGGATGAGGTTCGTGGATGCCTGACGGTGTTCGCGGCGGATGAAGCACTGCGCTTGGTTGGGGTTCTGGTTGTGCGCTTGGAGGGAGCAGGTCACGTGAGGCCCCCCTGGGAGCGCCGGCGCCCTCGCCGGCAGGGATTCACAAGATGTCATCGGGTGAGATTTTCCACACGTCGGCCTCGGTCGACAGGCATGACTTGACACGTCTTGTGATGGGGCGTGGTGGGCAAAGCGATGCGGGCAGGGATGCCCGCGGACCAGGATGAGGATCGTGTGGTGCCGAGATGCCCGCAGACATGTTGTTCAGTTACTGTTTCCCTGAACTGCATGTATTAGTGAGGAGGATGCGATGCCATCACGTCCCATGTGCCAGGTCTGTGGAAGCCAGAACCACCCGGACTACTACCAGTGCGACAAGTGCGGTCATATCGTCGGAGGCACGTGCGCGGGCCTGATCTGCAAGAACAGCAAGTGCCTGGGCGGGATCTACAAGAAGATCTAGGGGACCAGTGAGCGAAGCGACGTGCAAGCAGGGGCGATGGGGTGGGGCGGCAGGCGCGCCGTTCAGGACCTGGTGGCGAAGGACGCGATGTCGCGGCGAACGGTCGCGATGACGGGTGCCCAGTCGCCGGCGGTTGCCTGCCGGTAGAGGCGGGCGGTGGGGTACCAGGGGCTATCGGTCCGGTCCACGAACCATCGCCAGTCGGGGATGCGGCACAGGAGTATCCACACCGGTCTCGCCAGGGCACCGGCGAGGTGGGCAATGCTGGTGTCGACGGTGACGATCAGGTCCAGGACGTCGCATAGCGCGCCAGTCGCGGCGAAGTCGTCCAGTGCCTCGGCGACATCTATGATGCCCCGTGCGGCCAGGTGGGCACGTTCGTCCTCGGTGGTGTCCTTCTGGAGGCTGACATACCGGTGTCCGGCGGGGAGGGCCTCCACGAAGGTGGCGAGGGGAATGCTGCGCTGGGCATCGCCACGGTTGCCGGGGTTCCCTCGCCACGAGATGCCGATGAGTGTGTTGGTGTTGCCCGTGGGGAGAGCGAGAGACCCCCAACCCCTTCCCTGATGGGACGGGAGAGGCGAGTGATCCGGAATGGCGAGGCGGTGACGCCATGAGGCGCGCTTTTCCGGGGAGGTCTCGAGATAGCGGCCGGGGGAGGGGATGGTTCCGGGTTCGGTGCCGAACGCTTGGGGGAGGCTGAGCATCGGGCAGAAGAAATCGGTGTCCGGGACCGGGGCGTTGTCGGTCACGAGGTGGTGCGCCCACGGCATCCCGGCGATCAGTGCCTGCAATGGCGGTTGGACGGCAAGGATCACCCGGGCACCGCGGTTGACGAGCATCGGCACGTACCGGCAGAACTGGATGGTGTCGCCAAATCCCTGTTCGGACATGACCAGGATCGACCGGCCGGTGAGGTCCTGGCTGCCGTCCCACCGGAATTTGGTGGCGCCATCGAAGATGCCGGCGTTCGTCGGGACGTCCCACCGGGACTCGTACGCCGACCATCCTTCGGCAAAGCGTTCCTCGCGCAGGTAGGCCAGGCCGAGGAAGGCGCGTGCTTCGGCGTTGGTCGGATCTTCGGTGACGAGTGCTTCAAGGTCTTGCAGGCACCCCATCCGGTCGCCGGAGATGTGGCGCAACCATGCGCGTCCGTTGAGGGCGTCACGGTTGCCGGGGTCGAGCGTCAGGGCAACGGCGAAGTCGGTTTCGGCGTCGGCGAAGCGCCCGGACTGGGTATGCGCCCGGCCCCGGTGCTGCTGTCCGTTTGCCCACGAGGGGTCGATGGCGAGTGCACGGTCCAGACTGGGCAGGGCCCTGACCGGTTGCCCGGCGCGCATGGCAACGATGGCGTGGTCCCGGAGGGTGCTGAGGTGACCGGGATTGATGGTCAAGGCGCGTTCGTATCCGGACAATGCCTCGTCGAGGCGGTCGAGAAGTGACATCGACCCGGCCCAGTAGTTCCAGGCGTCGGCGTTGGTGGGTTCGCGGGCGATGACCTCGGCGAAGGCATCGGTGGCTTCCTGGAAGCGTTCGGTGCGGACGCACAACCGGCCCCGGTTGAAGTGGGCAACGACGAAATCGGGCTTGTAGGCGGCGGCAAGTCCGAACGCTTCGGCAGCAGCCTCGAACTGTTGGTCGATCTCCAGTGCGAGGCCAAGGTTGACGCAAATGACCGAGGACGTCGGGGCCAGGTCGAAGGCGCGACGCAGGACGCGCAGGGCGTGTGCGGGTTGGCTGTACTGCAAGTGGATGGCACCGAGGTGGTTCAGGACTGCGGGGTCATTGGGATATGACGCTTCGATGGCGAACCCACAGGCGATGGCGGTGACCGAGTCTCCGGACGTGAATGCGTCGATGACTGCCTGCACGGGGGAGGTGTCGTCCATCAGGAAGTTGAACGGGGTGGTGGCGGCACCCGGTGGCCCGCGCGGTGAGGTGTCGTTGCTGGGAGCGCTGGCGCCCTTGCCGGCAAGGGGATTGTGAGGTGGTGCACCGAGAGAGAGGGACCCCCACCCCCAATCCCTCCCACATTGCGAAGGGAGAGGTGGGAATGACGCCCCCTTGGTGAGGCACTTTGGGACGGGTAGGATGCACGGATGCTGAGATGGGCGTGGCGCGGTGGCACTGCCTTCGGGGTGGCGACCGCCGTCGTTGTGATCAAGCTGATGGTGCATGACACACTGGTTCCGGCGATCTGGGCGCCCGTGAATGTGGGCATCATGCTCGGGGGCATGCTGGGGTCGCTGTATGGCATCCGTGCCCAGATGGTTCCCGGGCACGACTTCGACATCTGGCGCGACATCATCCTCAACGTCGCCATCGGCGTGGTCGGCGGGATGCTTGTGGGGTCGATGGTGGCGGTGGTTGCATCGATTGGTCGGGCCGATTTGCCGGAACCGCTCTTCGGAGAACTCGGGCCAATCGTGATGGTCTGGACGGTGATCGGGACAATCGTCGGGTTCGTGGCGGGGGCGATCATCGACCGGGTTTGGGCGCGTCCCCGCGACGGCTAGGGTTGNNCGTGACGGTCACGCTGGACGTCGTGCCGCGACTGAACATCGCGTTCCACCAGAATGGGGTGCCCGTCCTCGGGGCGATCGAACTTCGCAACACCTCGGCGATCGACATCTCGGACCTGACTGTCACGGTGACGTCGGACCCGTCGTTCCTCACGGTGACGCCGTTCCCGATCGACCGGTTGCGGGCGGGTGAGGCGCGAACCATCCCGTCGGTGGTGGCAACACTCGACCCGGGCATCTTCCTGCGCCTGACTGAGGCGATGCGGGCATCGGTCACGTGCACCGTCACGATCCTTGGCCAGGAGATTGGCCGGGCGGTTGCCCCATGTGAACTGATGGCGCCGGCCGAGTGGACGGGGATGCGACATTCCCCCGAACTCCTGGCAGCCTTCGTCTGCCCGAATGATCCGGCGGTGGACGTGATCCTGCGCAACGCCGCCGAGAAGTTGCGGACCGCGCGCCGCGATCCCGCACTTGCGGGGTACGGACCCGGCGGGCGCGCGCGAGTGCTGGAGTGTGCCGAGGCCCTCTGGGGTGCGCTTTGGGACGAACAGATTGCCTATGCCTTGCCTCCGGCGAGCTTCGAACGCGAGGGGCAGAAGATCCGGTTGCCGGCGATGGTGGTTGGCAACAAGGTCGGGACGTGCCTGGACCTGACACTCCTCTATGCGGCGTGCCTGGAACAGATGGGGTTCCACCCGTTGGTGGTCCTGCTTGAGGGCCATGCCCTCGTGGGCGTGTGGTTGGAACCGACCGATATCGTGACCACCACGGTTGACGAACCGCAACTCCTGCGGAAACGGATCGCGCTTGATGAACTTCGGCTGATCGAGACCACGATGCTGGCCGTGCGGTCGACCGATCATGCACCGGTCACCTTCCTGGAGGCGACGGTCCAAGGTGGATCATCGGTCCGGGTTGATGCCCCGCAGGGCTTTGAGGTGGCACTGGATATCCACCGCGCACGCACCCGGTGCATCCGGCCGCTGTCGCTCGCCGGCCCTTCCGTGGCGGTCGATGGCCCGGTTGTGGAAGCCGGGCCGGCGTATTCGCTGGGCGACCGCGCCGAACTGGCCGATCGCATGGCGATTGGTGAGGGAGACGCGGAACAGCCGGCGGGACGGCTTGAACGGTGGAAGCGTCGGTTGCTTGACCTCTCGATGCGGAACAAGCTGCTCAACTTCAAGGTGGGCAAGGGCACCATCGAGTTGCTCTGTCCGGATGCGGGTGCACTTGAGGACCGTTTGGCTGGTGGTGCCTCGCTGCGGCTACTGCCCGATCCGGCACCGGCGTCCCGGCGGGGTTCCTCGACCTCCGCAATCCCGGGTGTGGAGGCGATCGTCCCGGACCG
>DDYL01000109.1:14753-16916 GCA_002347925.1 Chloroflexi bacterium UBA2235
TACCGCACGGTGCGCACCACGATGGAGGAGACCGGCGCGAACAATCTCTACCTTGCCATCGGGTTTGTCTCTTGGACGCCGAAGCCGACGGAAGCGCGCGGGGCAATCCGGGCCGGGACGTACCGGGCACCGTTGCTGCTGGTCCCGGTCGCCCTGGAACGCAAGGGTGTGCGGTCGGGGTTCACGCTGCGCCGGCACGACGAACCGGCGACGATCAACCCGACGTTCCTTGAGATGCTGCGACAGGACTTCCGTGTGCAGATACCGGAACTGGACGGCGACCTCCCGGTTGATGCAAACGGGGTTGATGTCCGAGGGATCTGGACGATGGTCCGTACCTATCTCAAGGACCTTGCGGGGTTCGAGGTCACTGAGGACGTGGCGCTTTCAACCTTCTCATTCGCGAAGTTCCTGATGTGGAAGCAACTGGGCGATCAGGCGGCGGATCTGCTTGAGAACCCGGTGGTGCGACGGCTCGTGGAGATGCGTGGGTCTGGCTTGGCTGACGATTCACCGCTGCCGGAAGCGGTTGGCCTGGACAAGCGCATGGGGGTCGCCGACCTGAAGTTGCCCCTGCAAGCCGACTCTTCACAGACGGCGGCGATCGTGGCGGCGACCGAGGGGCGCAGTTTCGTGCTGTACGGCCCTCCCGGGACGGGCAAGAGCCAGACGATCTCGAACCTGATCGCGCACCTGCTTTCAGCGGGGAAGACGGTGCTGTTCGTGTCGCAGAAGGCGACCGCTTTGGAGGTGGTGCGTCGGCGATTGGAAAAGGCCGGTCTCGGACCATTCTGCCTTGAGGTGCACTCGGCCAAGGCGCAGAAGTCTGCGGTACTGGACCAGTTGCGCACGGCATGGGAGTTCCAGGCGGACGGTGTGGATGAACCGTGGCGCCTCACGGCGGAGGAGTTGCAGGCGACGCGTGACCAGTTGAATGCCCATGTGGAGGTGCTGCACCGGCGTTGGCCGAACGGCATGTCCGCCTACGGGGCATTCGGGCAGGTGATCGTCGGCCGTGGCTTGGCGCCCGGATTGACGATCGAGTGCGCTGATCCGGCTGCCGACACCGAGGACGTGTTGCGGGTGATGGCGCAGCGCCTGACGGAGTTGGCTGATCTGGGCAAGGAGATCGGAAATCCTTCGGTCCATCCGTTGCGCGTGGTGGGGAAGAGGGTGTGGACGCCGGCGTGGCAACGGGAGTTCCTCGGGTTGGCGGTGGCGTTCATCCGGGAGGCGCAGGCGGTCCTTCCGGCGTCGGTGCCGGTGGCGGAGTTCCTGGACGTGGCACCGACCGGCAATCCGGCACGACTGCAAGTGCGTCATGACCTGATTGATCACCTGCAAGCACCGGGTGCCACCGCCGGGTATCGGGTGCTGTCGGTGGATCGGGTGGCACTGCGGGTGGCGATGGACGAGTGGGTGGACGCCCTGGTTGCGATGAACCGGGCGGTCGACGGACTTGCACGCGCGTGGCGCGAGACGGTGTGGGAGCTGGACTTCGACCGGGTTGTCTCCGAGTGGGAGGAGGCGTCCGGGGCGTTCGTGCTTGTCGCGTGGTGGCGGACGCGCCTGTTGTGGCAGGCGGTTGCGATGCATGTGGCGACCGATGCTGCCGGTGTGAAGGGTTCGACATCGCGTCCCGAGGATGCGGGCGCGGAACTGCGGGGCCTGCGGGAGATCGCGGGACTGCGCGCGGTCTTCAACACGAAGTCGGAGGTGCTGGAACGGTTCGGGACGATCTGGGCCGGACCGGAGACCGATCTTGAAGCGGTGCGTGAGGCGATTGCGTGGGCCGACCGGGCAGTCGAGCTTGCGCGAGAGGTCCGCGGTGGGACCGGTGTGGCTTCGGAAGCGGGCCTAAACCCCCAATCCCGACACGGGAAGGGGGAGCGCGTTGAGGCGGCTGTGGTGGACCAGGCTGACGCTGGCGAGAGGGGGCTGAGTGACTGGCTGACGGGGCTGCGTCAACGACTTGACGTGGCGTTGACGCCGGGTGCGTCCGGGACCCGTGACCGGTTGGCACAGGCGCGCGCCGCATTCCGGCGGTTCGCCGATGCCCGTGACGCGGTCGAGGCATCCGGTGAGATCGGCGGGCGAGGCACAGGGGAATCAGGTGGGGTGGGGTGGCCCGAGCGAAGCGTCTTGCAATCAGGTGGGGTGGGG
>DDYL01000150.1:0-2940 GCA_002347925.1 Chloroflexi bacterium UBA2235
CGCTCGACGGTGCGCGCGTGAAACAGTGTGTCGCGCGCACCATCCATTGAGGGGTTTACGGTTTGCAGCAGCGCCGTTGACTACGGTTTGACGTAACCGATCACGCCATCGAGGTTTGTGCCGACAAACTTTGCGTCACGAAGGTCGGCCCCGGTCAGGTCGGCGCCAGACAGGTTGGCACTCGATAGGATCGCCCCGGTCAGCTTGGCGTCACGCAGGTTTGCGCCGGCGAGATTGGCGCCTGTGAAGTTCACATCAGACGCATGGATGCCCTTGAGGCTTGCCCCGACCAAGGTGGCATTGGAGAAGTTCGCCTTGTAGAGGTACGAACCGTCCAAGGTGGCACCTGAGAGGTTGACGGAGTTCAAGTCGGCGTACTGGAGGATTGCGCCGGAGAGGTTGGTTCCGGCCAGGATGACGCGGCGGAAGTTCACGTCGGTGAAGGTGGCCCCGGACAGGTCTGCACCGACAAGGTACGCATCGATCAGGTCGGTGCCTGCAAGGATCGTGTTCGCCATGCGTGCATTGGTCATGACGGCGCCAGTCAGGTCGGTGTTCGAGAGGCGCACGCCATTGAGCCGTGCACCGGTGAAGTTTGCCCGGACGAGGACGGCGTTGTTGAATGTTCGGCCTGTCAGGTCCTGGTTCAGGAAGGACTGGCCGGACGGCGTGGGCGGCGCGGGAGGTATGACTGGAGTTGCGACTGGCACGCGCGGCGGTGTCGATGCGGGGGTTGGCCCATTCGTCTTGGCGCCGGGTGACCCGGTTGCGGAGGGAAGTTCGGCGGTCTTGAGTGAAGCGGCCTCGAAACCGAACCGCGCTTTCCAGGCGTCTTCCTCCATGACGAAGGTGCCGTAGTTCGACCCGTTGATGCCGAAGAGTGCCACGTCCTCGATTGCCTGGATATGCAGCAGCTGGGGCGAGGCTTCGGTCGCCTCCCATTTGGCCAGGTAGATCGGTGTCCCGAGTTTCACCAAACCGGCCGAAAGCCACGGATCGCCCTTGGGCAGGCTTGCAATCTCGGTCGCCGAGAGTTCCTGTCGTGCGCCCCAATCCACAAACCGGTCGGCAAGGGCGCGGGTGTCTCCGGCCCAGTGCAGTGTTCCTTCGTCGTCGGCCACCCAGATGTGATCGGTGCCGGTGAGGGCAACGACGGCCCCACGGGACAGCGCGTGTGCCGGGGACGCGAGGGCGGTCGCGGGAAGGAGCGAGAGGGTAACCGCGATTGCAAGGCGGGAGATGTTCACGATGGTTTTCCTTCGGAGTGGGACGCGCGGGAGTCGGTCGTNNGGACAGTTTGGCGGTGTGGGGCAGGGAGTTGCAGGACGGCGCCCTCGCCGGCAGGGGATGTGGGGTGGTGTGAACCGCCCGTTCAGGGTAGTTCGTGGTCGCTGCCGAGGCTAGGGTCCGCGGGGCCAAGGGGCGTGCACCATCCCGCCGACCGTCCGGGCCTGATTTGCCCTACGCTGACGTTCGTGGGACGCAACACGTCAAATTGAGAGGGCGGATAGATGTACGAAGCACTGGGCGTAGTACCCGTGATCAACGGGTTCGGGACGGCAACTCGGGTGAGCGGTTCGCTGATGCCGGAACCGGTGATCGCTGCGATGCGCGAGGCGAGTGGGTCGTACGTCATGATCGACGAGTTGCTTGCTGCTGCCGGTCGACGCATCGCACAGCTGACGCGCAATGACGCGGCCTACATCTGTTCGAGTGCTACCGCCGGTCTTGTCCTTGCCACGGCTGCGTGCGTCAGCGGGGACGACCCGGCGGTCATGGCCGCCTTCCCGCACCCGGGAACGGTTGCTGGTGTTCCCACCAAGGTGGTGATCCACCGTTGCGAACGGTTCTCGTATGACTTTTCGGTGCGGTCGACCGGGATCACGTTTGTGGAGATTGGCCCGACCCGCGAGGAATCTTTGCGCGGGGTGCGCACCTCCCCCGACGAACTCGTGCGGGTCCTTGATGGATCCGTCGCGGCCGTGCTGATGGTGCCGAATGGGCCGCATACGTATGGTGCCTTGCCAATCGGTGAGGTCGTGAAGATTTCGCATGCGCACGGGGTTCCGGTCATCGTGGACGCCGCATCGCAGATCCCTGCCGTCGAGAATCTCTGGCACTTCTCTGGCAATGGCGGACCGGCCCCGTGGGCGCACGCCCTGCTTGAGGCGGGGATCACCGAAAGTGCGCCTGAAAGTGTGGCCGGGCTCGGGGTGGACCTTGCGATCTTCTCCGGTGGCAAGGGCCTGTGTGGCCCTGCGTCGACCGGGCTACTTCTGGGCCGTCCAGACCTGATCGACTCGATCACGCGCCAGGGCAGCCCGAATCCACTGATCGGGCGCCCGATGAAGGTTGGCAAGGAGGAGATCTGCGGGATCGTCGCCGCGGTCGAGTGGTACCTCGCGACCGACTTCACGGCGCTTGCCCGGCGCTACGAGGCCGACGTCCGGACCGTCATCGATGGCGTGGACGGCATCCGTGGAGTGGTTGCAACCCGGGTCTGGCCATCGGAGTCGGGCCAACCGATGCCACGTGCCCTGGTGACATTCGGGCCGGAGGCACCACTCACGCGTGACCAGATGCAAGTTCGACTGATGGGAAACCGTCCCCGGATTGCGGTCTGGAACGAGGGTGACGACGGTTTCCACGTCAATCCGCAGACCCTCAAGCCCGGCGAGGCATCGGTCATTGCCGATGTCCTCCGTCGGATCCTGCGTTCGGCATGAGCATCGACTTCGGGACGCGCGGATGTTCATGGGTGCGTCAGGGTTGGTCCCGGGACTGCGGGGGATAATCTCGGCATGGCCAAGGAAACCCTGGACATCCTCTCTGAGCGGTTGACGCCCAATCGGCTTCGCGCGCACTTGTCACTCCCTGGCGACTGGCAACCGTTCCCAGCCGCGGAAAACCGCGAGGCGTGGAGCGCACTTCCCGAGGCCC
>DDYL01000150.1:2951-3583 GCA_002347925.1 Chloroflexi bacterium UBA2235
AGTGGCAACCGTTCGCGGTTTGAGGACATGCACTTCACGCGCCGGCATGCCCTGCACCATCTGGTCCTGGCCGAGTGCGCTGAAGGGCAAGGCCGGTTCCTCGATGCGGTCATCAACGGCATCTGGGCGATCTGCGAGGAGAGTTTCTGGGGGATTCCTCCCCACAGTTTTGCGCCCCTCCACCCTCATGCTGGCTTGCCAGAGGTCACCTATCCGGTGGTCGACCTCTTTGCCGCCGAGACCGGTGCGTTGCTGGCGTGGACGCGATCGCTCCTCGGTGCGCGCATCGACGCCGACCCCCACACGGCAATCGTGACCGACCGGATCGAGCACGAGATCCGGGCCAGGCTGATCAACCCGTACCGGAATGTGCCCTGGTGGCCATGGTTGCGGTGTGGGAACCGGCCCGACAATAACTGGAACCCGTGGATCCATTCCAACTTGATCGCATGCATCCTGCTCATCGAAACCGATCCGGAGGTTCGCCTTGAGCTGCTGTCCAGATGCGTCGCCGGGATGGATGTCTTCCTGAATGGTTACGGCACTGATGGCGGTTGTGATGAGGGAACGGCCTACTGGCAGCGTGCCGGCGCAAGCCTGTTCGAGGCACTCGAATGGCTTCATCTGGCCAG
>DDYL01000131.1:0-1768 GCA_002347925.1 Chloroflexi bacterium UBA2235
ATCAGCATCAACACGCTCACACGTCACCAGCCACCCGAGGTGTTATTGCTGTCTTGTTGAGTGAATATTTGCTCCCGTAAAAAAACTATGTTCTTATTAATTATATATTTTATTATTATAAATACAACAATTTTTTTATATTTGGAGATAAGCTTTCCGTAACAATCTATCAGGACATCCCTTCGTTCAAGCCTCCACTCGGCATCGACCGCCACGTCATTCCATTCGTTCTCACGGCCCTGCCTCCAGTTCCCTCCATGCGGGCGTTCAGCCAGAATCTGGTTGGGCGTCCGTAAGGTGGACGCCTGGGCAGTTGATCAAACGTTTGGCACGGAGCAGGGAAATCGGACGCGTCCCCGCCGACAAATGCCAACCACAAAGTAGACTTGCCCAACCCACCATCGGTAGAGCACGGTGCGCCAAACCGCACATTAGATTATCCATCCGCGTCTGACGGACCCGTGACTTGGGTGAGTCGACGCAAGTTTAAGATGAGGGCAGGTCACACGAATGGTCACTATAGGTGAGTTGCTCACCGTTGGAGGGACAGACTGGCTACATATAGGTGGGAAAGTCCGGGCACCCGGGTGGAAAATCCTTGACGCAATTCCCGCCGATCACGTTGACATCGTTGCGGACCTGCGCGACCTTACAGCGATTGGCGACAGTGCCTTCGATGCCGTCTATGCATCTCACGTTCTTGAGCACCTCAGCCATCGGGGAGAACTCGAGTCCGTCACCCGCGCGCTGCATCGCATCCTCCGGGTCGGTGGAAAGCTGTTCGTCAGCGTGCCAGATATGGACATTCTCAGCCGCTTGTTCTCTTCCGATACCATTTCACCCGGAGATAAGTTCGCCGTCATGGTCAAGATGTTTGGCGGACAATCGGATAAGTTCGATTACCACACTATCGGCCTTAATCAACAATTCCTAATGGACTACCTATTCCTTGGGGGGTTCCGGGACGCCTACAAGGTACCCGCGTTCGGATTCTTTCCGGATGCCAGTTCCGCGACAGTTGCTGGCGTTCCATTCTCATTGAATGTGGTCGCAATAAAGACCGCATAACCAAGACCACTGTCACGAACGCGGGACCCAGTTCTCGCGGACACGATCGACTTTGGCGAAATCGGCAGGCGTCACGACACCGTGGCTCCTGGACCAGTCGCCGACGCACCCCCAACGCCCGCAATTGAGCCGAAGCTTGTGATATCGCTCAAAGCTTTTTTGATGGAGCGGGTTCCAAGAGCGCGTTGGGGGCCTCTCCGTGATTGGCTTCGACGCGTCGAAGATGGTTCGCTTCGCTTGACATCGCAACCTTCGCATGCCAATGTTTACGCTGTGAACATACATGCGCGGCGTTCCACCGTGGGCTGTCCTGCGCCATTGACACCGGAAAGGCGGACCGGTCCATGAAACTAGCAATCTTTGGTGCCACTGGCAGCACCGGGGGGCTCGTAGTCACGCACGCCCTTCACGGAGGCCATGAAGTCATCGCACTCGTGCGGGATCCGGCCCGACTGTCGCTTCAACATCCGCGTCTCACAGTCCGGGGCGGTCATCCGGTATTGATGGAGGACGTCGAGAATTGCGTCGAAGGCGCAGATGCTGTCATCCATTGTCTAGGCATCGGTGGCAAGGGCGATGGCCAACCGACTTCGCTGATCTCGGACGCGGTGAAGGTCACGCTAGCCGCGATGGCGAGGCATCGCGTCTCCCGCATTGTGTGCATGTCGAATGTCGGAGCAGGCGGCAGCGGGACATGGTT
>DDYL01000131.1:1826-13107 GCA_002347925.1 Chloroflexi bacterium UBA2235
TGATGGCCGCGGGATCGGTTTTTCGATCACGGCGGCGTCGACCGCCCGCTTCCTGCTCGCGCGTGCGACGGGCGCCGAGTTCCTTCGAGAGACACCCAGCATCAGCAACTGAGGTCGATCCATGACTACGCTCTCCACACTCCGGCGCATCCCGACCCGCGTTGGTGCCATCGCCATCGCCGATGAAGGCTCAGGTACTCCGGTCGTGCTGTGGCCCTCGCTGTTCAGCGATCACCGTCTCTACGCGGCCCTTGTGCCCCTAATCGGCGACCGTTGGCGCACGATTGGCATCGATGGCCCCGGTTTCGGTCAGAGCGATGCGCCTCGCGCTGAAGTGCAGGCCGACGTCTACGCCGACGTCGTGCTCGACTGCCTTGACGCGCTCGGGCTCGAGCGAGCGTTCATTGCCGGCTGTTCTTGGGGCGGGCAGATCGCCGTCCATCTCGGCGTGAAGGCGCCGGCGCGCGTGCGTGGCGTGCTCATCATGAACGCACCGCTCGGCCCGAGCCTCGCCGGCCATGCGTTCGAGGTCTGGGGCACGAGGTGGTTCGGCGCGACCGCCTACTGGGGCAACGGCGTCGCGCGTTCGATGTTCTCCTCCGCGTCGCAGAAAACGCATCCAGAGCGGGTCCGCGCCTTCGTGTCCGCATTCACGAACTTCGAAAGCACGGCGGCTGCGGTCACCGCGCGCACCGTGTTGACGCGCTTCCCGGGGCTCGGCGGCGTGCTTCCACGCCTCGCGGTACCGGCCACGTTCCTGATGGGTGCCGAGGACCGGCTCTATCCTGTCGAGCAGATGCGCCCTTTCGCAGCACTCGCACCCAACGCGAAACTCGTGGTCATTCCGTCATGCGGGCACTTGGCGCCTCTCGAGGCGCCCGAAGTAGTGGCCGAGGCTCTCGAGGACCTGTTGGCACACGCTTCGTCGGGGAGCACCAAATGGTGATATCCACGTCATCCCCAGGAACCGACCTCGTGACACTCAACCCCACTTCAACGGATGCCCGACACTGCTCAGAGGATTGCAATCAAAAAAGGGGCGCGACCCGCCTATTGCAAGAGCCGCGTTATTCGACGAAGGGTGCGTGCGCCAAGTTCTCGAATCGGATGATCGGCGCCTCTTGGAGCGAACGACTCACGTCGCGACAGCGCCTCTCCTTCACGAGCCCGTCGCGCACGGCCTAGCCGACGAACCGCGGCAGCTGCGGACTGAGCAGCCGGGATCCAGGTTGGGTACCCCTCGCAAGGGAGTTGGCCTCGCCGGCGCTAGTGGAGATGCGGAAAAAGAAGTGGGGATAATGGCCGATTGCGTCGGGCAGACCAAGTAGCCTCGCGACGTGAGGGCGTTCGCAAGGTCGATGCGCATCCTGTGCCGACCCGGCATGCCCCGGCCACCCAACAATGATAATGTAAACTCAGACCAGTAATCTCACATTGAACTATGTAAATCATCCAACTTTTTGTCCCATTGCGTGCAGACTGGCAATCACGGAATTCGAGCTCATGAAATGGCCGTGGTGGACATTGAGCGACACTCCGCCGACCACAACAATCTGACAAGCCTCGCGCGGCGATCGCGAATGCGCGGAGAGCCTTTGGCTCGAGCACGGCGCGCGTCAAACCGCGCGCTCGCGATGGCCAGACATGGCCGACGGTGTGAACAGCCACTTCGTCGAAATGCGCGACCGTCGCCAGTGCGCGCAATCACGTGCGTTGACCGACCTGCCTTGAACGTGATGCCTCGTCACTTCACGAGTTGCGTATTCCGCCGCCCCATGATCGCCGTAAACGACCACCAGGTTTGCCTCCTGCGCCTGACGATGCGTTCAGTGGCCCGTAGTGGCGGAACTCGGACGCGGCCGGGCGCACCTACGGCGCCTTGCTTCGGGTGCCCAGACGCCGACGCGCTGCGAACTTCGCGACGGCGAGCCGATGGGCTTCCTCGATGAGAGGGCGGGTCTCCGCGTAGGCCGACGCCGTCGGCGAGAGAATCTGCACCCAGCCCATCCACGCGTAGACCGGATGCGGCGTCAGCGCGTCGAGGGCCGCGAAGTCATGTCCCGTGTTCACGGCGCCTCCCTTCGCAGGTCGGGCCGGGCGGGGGCCGGACCGCTGCACATAGGTCCCGGGCGAGATGCCGATGGACACTCGGAAGACCCCTTCACGTGTCAGCGCAGAAGATCGATCGTTCTCGCCATCGCGCGCCTTGAACGTGCAGAAATTCACGCCATTCGGCAGCGCTCTCCCCAAGTTGTAGAAGAGCGCTGCCTCACCCCACGTCGACTTCGGAACCACGCCGTCGAGGGCTGCGCAGAGTTCGTCGATGATGGCTTGGGGCATGGCGCCTCGCTTCGGGGCTGGGCTGTGGCGCCTACCGCCTCTATCGTGTACCGGAAGCGCGACAAGGATGCGACACCGCCGACCTCACCAGGGCCGCGGACGCGCCTCCTCGGGCGACAGTGCTTGGCCCGTGCGAGGAACAAGCGGTTCTATTCAGGCCTTGGGCCATCGGGGCGCGCCCGGCTCCGCCATCGGCTCACGTCCTCTCGAAGAAAGACACCGCCATAGGGTCACCGCTGCCGATGGTTACCAAACCCTTTTCGCATTTATTTGCCGTCGAAGCGTCTCCGGCATGTCACAGAGCTCGAAAGGCCTCGAGACAAACGCACACGCGCGCCCAAGCGATACGCCGGGGCGTTGGCGTGGCGAGCGCCTACAAAAACACCTCGCACGGCGTAGCGTTCGCACGTGCGAATTCGGCGAGGAACCCGGTTGGATGACCACCGAAACGTCCCATTGACCGAATACGATCGCGTTACGGATAGGTGAGGTGGCTCCCTGACGAGGATTCGAACCTCGAACCTACCGGTTAACAGCCGGGCGCTCTACCGTTGAGCTATCAGGGAATGCACGGAACGGATACACTGTACCCGTTCATTACGGAACACACTATATCAAGCCATCCGGCGAGCAACCCTTTGATCCGGCATAAGCATGCATGCTCTTCCGGCCTAGCTCTCCAAATAGTCTTGCAGCTGCCGGCTCCTTGAGGGATGACGGAGCTTACGCATGGCCTTTGCCTCGATCTGGCGGACCCGTTCCCGAGTGACATTGAACTCCCGTCCAACCTCCTCAAGCGTGCGTTGCAATCCGTCCTCGATGCCAAACCTTCGGCGGACGACATCCGCTTCACGCGGTGACAAGCTCTCAAGGACCTGCGCAATGTGTTCGCGCATCATTCCTTGGACCGCGAGATCCGAAGGGGCTTCCATGGACAAGTCAGGAATGAACTCGCCAATCACACTATCGCTATCGTCGTCTCCACCACGCTTGGTATCCAGTGAAATCGGTGTCTGACTGATCTTGAGCAAGTCGCGAACACGATCGACGGGCACACCTGCCTCTACGGCGATTTCGTCGTCAGTCGGTTCACGTCCTAGCTCCTGCGACAACCGGCGTTGCTGGCGGATCACCCGGTTTAGTGTCTCCACCATGTGTACTGGAATCCGGATGGTCCGACCCTGATCGGCAATCGCGCGGCTTATGGCCTGTCGGATCCACCAAGTGGCATAGGTTGAGAATTTGAATCCGCGAGTATGGTCAAACTTCTCGACAGCGCGAATCAGGCCGATGTTGCCTTCCTGGATCAGGTCCAGCAGGTTCATTCCTCGCCCGATAAACCGCTTCGCAATGCTTACGACGAGGCGAAGGTTCGCCTCGATGAGTTCTCGGCGCGCCGCCAAGCCATCCTCAACGATCAGGGTCAGCTGCCGACGAAACGCGAGGTCTGCCGAGGTCATCGTGTGGCCTTGCGCCTCTGCACGGACCCCTTCAACCATCCGTTGCCCGATCAATCGCTCCTGCGCACCTGTGAGCAAGCGGACTTTGCCAATCTCCCTTAGGTAGAGGCGCACCGGGTCATCGACCAGGCTGCTCTCCAACTCGGCAATTGCTTCGGAAACTTCATCGGGCGACGGCACATCGAGTGCCGCAACCTCAGCCATGTCAGGTTCAGCGAGGTCTAGTTCGGTGACCATCCCGCCTTCAGCACTTACGGGCACGGGAAAGCCAACCTGGGATGGGGCCAATCGACCCGCAAACGTCTCGGGATCGCCGGGTCCCGAAAGCGATCTCGAAAGCATTACCTCGACCTCCCCAACAACTCCGGCATTAGCCTGATCTACCACGAAGCCCGTGATATGAGAAACGGCCTCGTCACCATGCATCAAACCACCGGTCTCGGAAGCCATCCGTCGGCCACCAACCCGCGCAACCGGCACTCAGACACGCACCGGTAGTACCTGCTCCATCCCCTCGCCCGATTCCGTCCACACTGGCTGGACAATTGATCGCTAATCACGCAAACGCCGTGCCACGGCTTTGATCAATATGGACCCGACCCAGTTGCGAAGCTAATCTCTCAACCTGCCTTTGGAGAAAAACGCGTTCGTCGGGAGGGAGTTCCTCTTGTAGCAAGTATTGGGCATCCCTGATCTTTTCACGCAAGCGACGTTCGCGCAATCGGCGTGCGGCCGCAATCAGGCTTGGCACCTGATGAGCGTCCGCCTCCCGCGTTACGTTCAGAGGCATTGGACGCCCCGCTGGCGCCCGTAACCGATCAACCACCCTTCCGATCATTTCATCAGGAACGAACGCCTCACCATCCGGCAATACCATCAAACGCTCAATCACAATACGCCACTCGGATTGAAGAAAATCATCCGGACTAATTATGTATCGCACATGCTGAATAAGGCGCAGGTTGCCGATGAGTTCCTTCACGATGAACCGCTCAAGCGGATCTTCTACTCCAGGCGGGTCCTGTGTCTGCGAATTTCGACCAGACGTTGCCGGACGGGCACTGGGTTGAGGTGACTGAGACTCAGGCGGCGGAGGGTCGCTTGGGGAACCGACGCGTCGGCCACCGTCGTCAGTCAACCGGGCGTCTGTCGCGCGTGCCTGCGACTGCGCAGCGCTTCTGGCAGATTCCAGGCGCATCGCCTGCCTGACTGCACCCTCAGCGCGGGTGACTTCGGACTGGACTGCCCTGAGGTCTAGACGAAGTCGTTGGGCAATCCGGTCGATGTAGTGGCTCCATTCCACGGGATCAGGAACCAGGACCAGGAACTTGGCGATTTCGCGGACGGCCTGCAACTTGCTCTGCGGCTCATCCATCGAAACGGCTGCGAGTTCCAACTCGATCTTGTGATCCATCATGGGGACTGAAGCATCGATCAACGCTTTCCACCGCGCAGGATCCTCACGAACGATCTCGTCCGGATCCTTGCCCCCCGATAGAACCGCGATTCGTAGCTGCGCATTCTGGGTAGCCAGGAATCCCCCACGCGCAATGCTTCCCTGCGCGGGACGCGCAGACATCCCAAGGGCGCTTCGGGCGACCTCCAGACCTCTCACGGTCGCCGCCTGCCCGGCCGCATCAGAATCGAGCGCGAGAACGATCGTTCGCGTGTATCTCCTTAGAAGCTCGATCTGCCGGTCGGTCAACGCCGTCCCAAGCGACGCGGTGACGTTCTTGAAGCCTTCCTGATGAGGCAGGACCACATCCATGTAGCCTTCCACGATCACGGCTTGACCGGCTTGCCGTATCGGACCCTTGGCCAAGTCAAGACCAAACAAGGTGGCAGACTTGTCAAAGAACGGGGTCTGTGGACTGTTCAGGTACTTTGGAACCCCGTCGCCAAGGGTTCGCCCACCGAAACCCCTCACCTGACCATTCGGATCTCTGATCGGAAACATCACGCGAGATCGAAACCGGTCTCGACGCCCGTGTTCGGTAACCATGGCGAGGCCAGCGAGTTCGAGTTGCTCGAATGTGAAACCTCGCCTGACGAGAGCGGTCGTGAGACCCTCCCATTCGTCCGATGCCCACCCGATCCCGAACTGTTCGATGGTCGAACGCGTCACTCCACGACGCCGCAGATATGCGCGCGCCTCGCCCGCGTCCCTGCCATCCAGGAGTTGGCGCGTGAACTGGGCAGATGCCTCAGCAAGCGCTTGTACCGCTGCCAGGGATTCCGGGGCGGGAGTATCGTCCGCCTTCACGGTGCGTTCCGGAAGGGGCACGCCTGTCCGGCGAGAGAGCTCCTTCAACGTGTCCGCGAAGTCGAGGCCTTGCGTGTCTTGAAACCACGTGAACACATCACCTGATTTGCCGCACCCGAAACAGTGGTACCGACCCTCGTCCGGATACACAACAAACGATGGCGACTTCTCTTGATGAAATGGGCAAAGACCCTTCATCAGACGACCTGCACGCTTGAGAGTGACCCTTGCACCGATGACTTCGGAGAGGTCTATGCGTGACTTGATTGCGTCGATCGTTGGATCAGGCATTGAACTCAAAACCGACCGCCAGCGGCGATAACGTAGGACCCAGAAAACGTTGGAAGTGATGCCAACCAGGTGGACAAAACAATGCGAGGCCCCACCCGTTTCCGGGTAGGACCTCACTATCATCCCGCATTTCGTCTCGCAATGCGATCAGGCACTTCCCTGATTATCAAAAGAAGACTAGCGGTCGCGCTCACCTGTCGCGAGCGCCGCCTGCGCCGCTGCGAGCCGTGCAATGACAACCCGGAACGGTGAACAGGACACGTAATCGAGGCCCGTTTGGAAACAGAACTCCACGGACGACGGTTCGCCACCGTGCTCGCCGCAAATCCCGACCTTGAGGTTTGGACGGGTCTTGCGACCGCGTGAGGTGCCGATCTCGAGCAACTGCCCCACGCCTTCACGATCAAGGACCTGAAATGGATCGTCCTGAAGAATGCGCCGCTCAACATACATTGGCAAGAACCGGCTCGAGTCGTCTCGCGAAAGGCCGAACGTCGTCTGGGTGAGGTCGTTCGTTCCGAAAGAGAAGAATTCGGCAAGCTCGGCAATCTTGTCCGCCAGAAGTGCCGCACGTGGCAACTCGATCATGGTGCCGACCATGAATTCGATATGGACCCCGGATCCGTCCAGCTCCTCGTGGGCAACCCGGCGAACAATGCTCTCCTGCGCACGATACTCGTTCAAGTCACTGACCAACGGGATCATGATCTCCGGATGGACAACGACCCCTTCACGGGCGACTACTACCGCAGCTCGGAAAATCGCCCGTGCCTGCATCTCTGTGATTTCCGGGTACTGGATCCCAAGTCGGCAACCGCGGAAGCCAAGCATGGGGTTCTGCTCATGCAGGGCCTCGATCCGCTGCCGAACTTCATGGGATGTCCGACCAGTCACATGAGCGAGTTCATCAATCTGTTCGTCTTCGCGGGGAAGGAACTCATGAAGAGGCGGGTCAAGCGTGCGGATCGTGACCGGGAAACCATCCATGGCCCGGAACAGACCCTCAAAATCCCGCTGCTGGAATGGCAGCAGGTTCTCAAGCGCTTGCCTCCGATCAGCGACCGAATCGGCCAGGATCATTTCACGCATCGTGCGCGTTCGAGGCTCCTCGGGATGATTGGGATCATCGAAGAACATGTGTTCGGTCCGGCACAGGCCAATTCCCTCGGCCCCGAACTCACGTGCCTTGATAGCGTCGCGCGGAACGTCAGCGTTTGCACGAACCCTCATCGTCCGGAATTCATCCGACCACGTCATCAACGTGCCGAAATCGTCACCCAACTCCGGCTCCACGGTTGGAACGAGACCGACGTACACATTCCCGGTCGTGCCGTCCAGCGTGATGAAATCACCGACATCCACTCGGACACCGTGGCACATGAAATGACTTTCGTCATCACTGATCACGATGTCCTTGGCACCCACGATGCACGACTTACCCATGCCACGCGCCACGACGGCAGCATGGCTGGTCGGGCCACCGGTTGAGGTCAGGATGCCTTGCGCTTCGATCATTCCTCGCAAGTCTTCAGGAGACGTCTCACGACGGACCAGGATGACCTTTTCACCCGCCTTGCCCTCGGCTTCGGCGGTTTGCGCGGTAAAGCACACCTTGCCGATTGCCGCCCCCGGACCGGCCTTGATACCCGTCGCAATTGGCTTGGCACCCGACTTCGGGTCGATGACCGGGTACAGAAGCTGAACCAAATCTCCGGGCGGGACGCGTTGCACCGCGGTCTTGCGATCAATCACCCCCTCGTTTGCGAGGTCCACCGCAATGCGCACAGCCGCCCCACCGGTCCGCTTCCCGTTACGGGTCTGAAGCATGTACAACTTGCCACGCTCGATCGTGAACTCGAGATCTTGCATGTCTCGATAATGCTTCTCGAGGCGCTCCGCGATTGCGACGAACTCGTTGTAGACACCAGGAAGCATCGGGTCATCACGCATTTCGCTGATGTGCTTCGGGGTGCGGATTCCTGCAACAACGTCCTCGCCCTGCGCGTTTCGAAGGTAGTCTCCAAAGAGCTCCTTTACGCCAGTCGATGGATTCCGAGTGAACGCCACACCGGTACCAGAGTCGTCCCCCATGTTTCCAAAAACCATGGTCTGGACGTTGACACCCGTGCCCAGATCGTCCGAAATCTTCTCGCGACGCCGGTAGACGATTGCACGGTCGTTATTCCAGGAGCGGAACACGGCTTCAACGGCGCCTCGGAGCTGCTCATTCGGGTCTGAAGGAAACTCGTGGCCGGTGTGGTGTTCGATGATTCCCTTGTAGGCAGCAATGACAGCAAGGAGGTCGGAGGCCGAAAGTTCGGGGTCCGACTGCACGCCAGCCTTCACGCGCTGCGCTGAAAGGGCATGCTCGAATGCGTCCTTCTCTATCTCAAGGACCACGCTTCCAAACATTTGGATGAACCGTCGGTAGGAGTCGTATGCGAAGCGTGGGTTCCCGGTCGCCTTGGCCAGACCCTCAACGGTTGTGTCGTTGAGACCCAGGTTCAGGATGGTGTCCATCATCCCGGGCATGGAGAACTTCGCGCCGGAGCGAACCGAGACGAGGAGTGGGTTGACCGGATCACCGAATTTCTTGCCGCTGGCNNGTAGTACTCGACGCACGTCTCCGTGGTAATCGTGAAACCCGGAGGCACGGGAAGTCCTGCATTCGTCATTTCAGACAAACCGGCACCCTTCCCGCCAAGCAGGTCGCGAAGCGTGCCGTTCCCCTCACGGAACAGCCATACCCACTTGTTCGGCGATCCAGCGTCCTTCGATGATGGCATCGTGATAGTCCTGTCCATTCGGTCTGGGGACACGTTGGTCCGCGTTGGAACCAGTGCCCGGCGCGTCTACCCTTGTGGTCTCACGACCATCAAACAGGCGTGTATCTCCGTAGAAGTATACGGAGACACATCGGGACGCAGTGGGTCGTGCGTCCTTCCAAAGGCCAATCTGCCACCCTCACACCAACTCTGGGTCGGGAGAATTGTTAGGGCTAGATTAGTCGGGTCGTATCCACGGAAGCCGCAGGCGACGGTTGATTTCGTCGCGAACTCCTTCCATAGGAAAGCGAACTTGCTCCATGGTGTCCCGGTCGCGGATCGTTACCGTCCGGTCTTCCAAGCTCTGACTGTCAACGGTGATGCAATAGGGGGTTCCAATCTCGTCCTGACGACGGTACCTTCGACCCACGGCGCCAGACTCGTCGTAGAGCACCAGCATCTCGCCCCGGAGCGACGCAAAAACCTCATGTGAAAGTGCAACTAAGGCGGCGTCCTTCTTGACAAGTGGGAGTACCGCTGCCTTTACCGGCGCAAGGCGCGGGTGGAAGCGCATCACGGTGCGCACACCTTCCTTGTCTGCCTCTTCGTAGTACGCCTCAAGCATGAAGACCAAACTCGACCTGTCCACTCCGATCGACGGTTCGATCACATAAGGAGTGACCTTCTCATTGGTCTCGTCATCAAAGTAGTCCAGGTCTCGTCCTGATGCCTTCGCATGCTGAGTGAGATCGAAGTCGCCACGGTTGGCCACTCCCTGCAACTCACTCTTGCCGAACGGGAAGTCGTACATGATGTCCACCGTCCGGCGAGAGTAGTGCGCACGCGCGCCATCCGGGTGCTCGTACAGGTCCAGTTTGGACCGCCTGACGCCGTGATTGACTAGCCATTCGACATTTATGCCGAGCAGCTCCTCAAACGCCGCATCAGCCTGATCCGGGCGAACGAAGTATTCGAGTTCCATCTGTTCGAGTTCGCGTAGACGGAAAATGAAGTTCCCGGTCGTGATTTCATTGCGAAACGCTTTGCCAATCTGGGCAATCCCAAACGGAAGCTTCTTGCGCATCGCACCCTGGACGAGGCGGAAGTTGACAAAGATTGCCTGGCAAGTCTCTGGCCGGAGGTACGCCACACTGGCATCTTCCTCTACCGGGCCTACGAAGGTCTTGAACATGGTGTTGAACTGCTTGATGTCAGTCCAATCGAACTTTCCGCAGACCGTGCAGTTGCGAGTCAAGTCGATCTGGTCGGCACGGAAGCGGTTGTGGCAGTTTCGGCATTCAACCAACGGATCCGTGAAGTTCTCGAGATGCCCTGAAGCCTTCCAAACCGCTGGATTCGCGAGGATTGCAGAATCTAGCCCCACGATATCCGTGCGCTTGTAGACGTAATCTTCCCACCACGCGCGCTTGATGTTGTTCCGCAATTCCGCACCGAGCGGACCGTGATCCCATACCCCATTGAACCCACCATAGATTTCACTGCTCTGGAAAACGAACCCGCGCCGCTTGCACAGCGATACGAGCTTGTCCATCGTGACGGGTGCGGGGAGCGTGGCCATTGTGCGTGGGGTCCTTTGATGGGTTGATGACCAAGTGGATTGCTGTTCCAACAACTCACCCGCTGAGCGGTAAGTCGCAGTTTGGCAGCCAATGGCCTGATGGGCCAAGGGTATCATCCGATTGTCAACTTATCGTAGTTCTGTCAAGCAGCGCGCGATCAATCACGGTGATTCGTATGGCAAATAGTCCTTCCACGCGGTGAAGGCGTCGTCACAATATGTTTGTGACTGGCACATGCGGCCTACCGTAGTCCATGGAGCAATTTGCAATGACATCGCGAAGGACGCAACGTCTCCGGGTTGCGGTCGCCGGGGTAGGCTCGTTCGCACAGCGCGTCCTGATCCCAGGATTGTGTGTGTCCGAACTGGCGGAGGTCGTCGCGGTCTTCGGACCGACACCCATGAAAACGCAGGAAGTTGCGGACCGGAATTCAGTTCCAGGTGTTTTCAATGACTACGAAGCAATGCTCGACGACGCGAAACCCGATGCCGTCGTGATCGCGACGCCGAACGACGTCCACCTCCCAATGTCCCTTGCAGCTTCCGGACGAGGCATACACATCGTGTGTGAAAAGCCTCTCGG
>DDYL01000131.1:13179-16061 GCA_002347925.1 Chloroflexi bacterium UBA2235
TTTCATCAGGACATCCGGGCCAGTCCACTCACTCCGCTGGGGTTTCGGATGTTGCGTCAACGCGGTGGAGGTTCGCTCCTCGACGTCGGCATCCACATGATCGACACCGTGCGATGGCTCGCCGGAGAGTTCCATTCGGTTGCCGGAACCGCATCAACTGTAGTTCGAAGCAGGCCGACCTCAAATGGAGACACGGGGGAGGTGACCGCGGACGACACCGCCTCGTTTGTGGCAAAAATGGTCAGCGGGGCAACGGGGATCGTCCAGGTCAGCCAGGTTGCGTTTGGACGTGGCGGGTTTCGACGCATCGAACTCTTCGGGTCGGAAGGGTCGGCCGTCATGGAAGAAGAGCGCAACCAATCGCCAACAATACGGGTCGCCGGGGCGGGAACGAACGGTATGATCGACGAGCCAACACCAGATATATTACATGTGTCGTTTGAAGACTTTCCGCGTGCGCATGTTGAGAGAATGTTGCGGTCGATCGGAGGCGTGCTACCAGAGCACGGCGATGACCCCTGGCCAACCTTCGCGGATGGGCTCATCGCGCACCGGGTGGTCGACGCCGTTGAGAGATCAGCCACTCGCGGAGAGTGGGTCGTCGTTACCTGACGCCTCTGTTCGGTACCTTACCCCAACCGATCAGAATGGTTTAAGAAACGTGAGTTGAGATGTCGCCGAGTGCGCAACATCGAGGATGTTTCCGGGCAGGAAACCCCAAAGGCAGGCTACAACCGAAAGCACAAGCAGAAATCGTTCAGTACGAGTGGAAGATTGCCTGGAGCCAACGACGTTTCTACGGCCAGGCACACTCACCAGGAGCGCGTAGGTGGTGGCGAGGGAAGCAATTCCAAGGGCAAACGCGAGACGCCAATCGGACAATGCCAGCGCCTGCATGACCGCCCAGCGGGAGGCGAACCCTCCAAACGGAGGCACGCCACTCATCGCGATTGCTGCCAGTACAAACGCGCCCCGCGCGACCCATCCTTGCTCACGTGCGATCAGGATTGGCCTCACACCAAGGCGAAGACCTGAGTCAATGCCATCTTCGTCCACAAGCGCTTGATCTGGCGCGCTTGGCGGCGTCTCGATTTCTGTCGCTGAACCAATGAGGACGATTGCGACCAAACAGTGGTGCGCTAACGTCACGAGCGCACCGGCAACCCCAATTCTCGTCAAGGTCCCAAACCCCAAGAGCACTGCACCAAGGTTTCCCATCAGGGCGTAGCCAATGCGACGGCGCAACCTTCCTGGCGCAAGGGTTCCAACGGCACCAAAGATCGCCGTCAGCAAGCCTCCGATTGTCAGGAGGTGCGACGACGCAATTGGCCCGGAAAGCTGTGGCAACGCGGTCAACGTCGCAAGCATCAGGCCGAGAGAAGCCGGCACAACGACAGCGAGTGCCAGCATAGATGCACCAGCCCCAGGTCTCTGTGACGCTGATGGAACCCAGAAGTACAGGGGCACGATCCCGATACTGAGTGCAAACCCTGTGCTGAGCACCGCTACCACGAATGCGTCCGTGACAAGACCGCCAGGGCTGACTTTCTGGACGTCGGCAAGCGCAAACCCTGCAACCAGGGTGATTGCGCCAATACTCGCCATGGTGAGGTACGCAGTACCGGCAACGCCGCCTTGCCAGTCACCGCGCTCAGTCGCCATCAGCATCGCCACCAGGAGTACCGCCAAGTGAATTCCCGCCCCGGCGACCCGTAGCGAGTCACCTGCGAAAGCACTCGCACTCGTGGCAGCCACGACAAGTGACGCAATGACCGCGACCTCCCCGTCTCTCTTCGTGAGTACGTGATAGATCGAAATCAGCGCACCACCCATCGAGACAACCAGGATCTGCAGACGCCCGATCGGAGGCAGGGAACCGGGAACCGCAGTGATGGCGGTCAATGCACTTACCGGCGCCTGCCAAGCCCCGTATGCGCCGGCAGAAAAGCCACAGAGAACGATCAGTGCTGCGACACGTTGCCCAGACCGCCCAAGCCGCCCGAAAAGCCCGCCCAAAGCAGCGGCAACGATTGGGCTGACGAATGTCAGGAAGCTAGGGGTCCAGATGGCGCGCAGCGCTTCTAGGGTCATCGCGACCCGCCCTGGTACCTGTCACCGCCCGGATTCCCAAATGGTGGCAACCTCTGTGGGGGCATCGGATCGGTAACCGTGAGGCTCGGAAGGTCCGCTTTCTCAGACCGGGAACGAACTGACGTCGTCCGACCCCAAATCACGCTTAGGGCCAGCGCCAAAACGATAGCGACCATGCTTCTCGCGCCAATCGCGGTCACTCCCTGATTTCGAGTGACCATCGTGTCAAGCAGATCGACGGCGTTCAGCAAGAGAAGTAGCCCTAGTCCTATTCGCACAATGTCACGGGAGAGCATGATCAACAGCAGCCCGAGGAGGGTCAACCAATACCAGGCGAAGTTGCTCGCGCCCTCCACAAGCGGGAATGCAAACGACAAGGCAATCGCCGCTGCGGCCGCAAGAAAGGCACCAACAAGCATGAATGGCTCATCTGTCGCTTGCGTGCCAGCGACGACCACGAGCCGGCGCATTCCCGTCGTCCCAACCGTGGCTCTCGCTTGGGAGAACGCCCGAAGGCTTGGGATGAGCAAGAGGCAAACGGTCGTACCCGTGACTGCCTTGGAGACAGCCAACTCTGGCGTCGCGACGACCGCAAGCCAAACACTGACAAGCATGTGAACCAGCCACAGGCATGCCGCTGCAACGTGCCACTCAACTGAGATGCTGAGAAGGGACGCGACCACGACGAGCATGACAAGGAGCGCGAGTTCGTTCACACCAAGGTTGCCCTCGGCATCTGCCATAGATGCCCGGTCGAAGGTGAGTATCTGGCCCAGCAACCGAAGTCACTT
>DDYL01000131.1:16082-25344 GCA_002347925.1 Chloroflexi bacterium UBA2235
GATCGAAACCCTGCCTTCGCTACCGTCCAATACTGTAGAGGAGAACGACAATTGCAATCACGGCAACGGCCGAGTAATAACGATCTTCCACAAGACGCATGACAACTGGCAGGCGATCGACGATTGAGCCAATTCCACGAGATGCCGGCTCCAGTGCCGTCTTCCCAAGATTTGAAGCACGACGAGCTACGAATCCGACCGGCTGGACGATCACCACTCCGATTCCGACGACCGTCCTCAATGCCGATGGTAGCCACTCCTCGGCCCGGCTCAATCTCCACAATCCCCAGAACCCACCCGCGAGCAGCACCAAGCGATCTGTGGACGCGAAACGAAAGAATTCTGCTAGGCGGGGGGCAGTACTTGTTCCAGCAACCGCCATGCTCACCGAACCGAACCACGGTGAAACCATCGCACCCGGAAACAGCGCCGGTCCGATGATCACAACAACTGATGAGATGAGTGCGACCCACGGTAGACCACGACCTAACGCATCCGCGAAACTCCGGTTCCCGGAACGTGCGGACGCAGTCCAGACGGCACCGAGCTGTTCCAGGGGTTCACGTGAAGTGGCTCCAAAGACGCCCCTCGCGGCACCAGTGAGCTTCACGTCGGGCCGTCTTCCGCCGACGCCGAGCACCGCGCGGTACCCGATCCCGAACCGCATGGCAATGACGCTCCCAACGCCGGCGATCACGCTTGCGTCCAACGCGAAAATAGCGAACCTCGCCCAAGCGCCCCGATCGCTCGCAACCGATAGTCCAGATAGAAACCCGCCAATGGCGATACCGCCGATAGTGCCCGGCAACCCCACTGCGGCCCCGGCGAGCACCACAAGGACCCATACGTCCGCCCGGCCCAAAGATAGTCTTTGGCGCCCCTGTGGGATCAAGGCGGGCCGTTCAGGCCCTCTCGCACCTAGTGAGGCGGCCATGAATTCGGCTGTCAGGTCCGATCCGGATCCTCGCGCCAGATTGCGACCATGCGCATTTGCAAACACCCAGAAGAGCGCAAGCGCGGGAAAGGTCGTCACGGAGAGAAGCGCCAGCGAGCTCATGGTGGCAGGGGTACCGCTGCCGAGCGCCAGAAACGCCAAGCCATTTCGGGCGCCGATAATTGCGGAAATCTTGATCGCTGGGCGCCGATTGCGCCAGAACGCAACCACTCCGCCGATAATTGCTATCCACCCGATCCCGGTCAGAATGTTGAGCCACGCGTCTGCCAGGTCGCCAGACGTTGTCACAAAAGCGACGTCTAGCAAGGAAATTGCGATGGCGTTTCCGGCAAGAGCAACCGCAGGCATCAGCGGCTGCCTCGCTAGTCTCAGCATCCAGTTCCCAGTAGGGAAGACCCCCGAGGCCCCAACCGCCGCCAGCGTGAGTCCTGCGAGGCTTGCATCACTAAAGCTGACCGAAGCAAGTTGAGAAGACAGGAATGTGCCATTGACCTTGCTAAGGAGCAATACACACAGAAGGAGAACGAGACTGAACCCGCCTCCTGCTATCAATCGACGCCTTGCCGCGGGAATCGAGGCCGCTCCGTAGATTGCACCAGCAGTTGCCACGAAAAACGCCCCGCTGCTCAGGACGACGGAAACCAGATCCCCGGCAATCAGGGCCCATGAGGCCGACGCGACCGCAAGCAGCAGCGACCCATCTGAGAGAGCGCGTCGGGACGGAATGCCTATCGATTGCGGATCACTCCATGGCCATCCATACGCCCACAGCCACCCACAAAGCGCCATGCCGATCGCAGGAAGTGCGAGCAGGCTCCCGGAAGCATGTGTGCGGACGGTGATCGACGCGCCATACAGACCAAGCGAAGACCAGACCGCAACTGGTGCTTCAGCCGAACCTGCTGTTAGGCGCAACGAAGGCAGTTCTACAATTCCCGCGATGGCCACGCAGACAGCTGCGAAAAGCAACACTGGAACGCTCGCCCGCGCCTGGCGAACCATCGCCAATGCTCCGGCCAGGGCGGTCAGGGCGGGTACAGAGACTGCGAGAAACACGGCAATCCGTACGCTGTCGGTCATCGCCAGACCATGTGCCTATCGCTGAGCCCGAACCACTAGTACGCGCACCGTGGTGCCACGGGGGGAAATCACGGCACTTGGGGCCCGACCGTGTTAACCGTGGCCTGGTCTTCCTTGGACACCATGCCCACGGGGCCATCACCGAACCGACGCACTACGAGAAACAGTGCGACGCCAATCATGCCAATAGACATCCATTGCGCCTGCTGCAGTCCGAGCCACCACGCTTCCTCTTCCCGAACGTAGGTCAGCGTGAAGCGGACAAGCGCATACAGGGCAGTGCACACAAGAAAAATCACCCCATCGATGCGCACTCGCCGTGCCAAGATGAAGAGCAATCCGAAAATGGCGAAATCACAGATCAACTCATAGAGGGGATACGGATGGGTGGGCACGTTGAAGTAGCTTGCCCGGGGCAGGAGAGCACCAGGGTTGACGTACACAAATCCCCAATCGCCACCCGTTGGCCGTCCGGCAACGTCACCATTCACAATGCAGCCAAAGCGCCCGATGCCTTGTCCAAGAATTGCAGCGTGCGTCACCGCGTCTGCAAACGGCCAGAACGGGATGGAATACCATCGCGTGTAAGCCCAAACGACAAGGCCTCCCGCGATCATGCCGCCCCAGATGGCAATCCCGCCTTGATAAACAGCGAGAATGCTGATTGGGTTTTCCCGGTACAAGTCCCACCGGTCGACAACGTGAGTGAGCCTGGCTCCGACGATCCCGCCAAGAACCACCCATACGGCAGCACCGTAGACATGTTCCGGGTCAAGCCCACGCCGAGCCGCGAGGAACGCTGCAGTCGTTGTACCGGCGTACACCCCGGCCATGATCATCAGGCTGTACCAACGAAGGGCGAAGGGCCCCAGATGGAAAAGGATTGGGTCGATATCTATTTCAATTAGCGGCATCATCGCGGCTCGTTACACTCGGGGCNNCCGGCATGACGACCGAGTCAATTCCCGAACGCATTCGCCGTCTCTGGGCGCAGCACACGCGGCGCGACGACGCGCCGCCTGTTGCTCGAGGGCCCAAAGCCGTAACGCGCGGCGCCGATGCCGACGGCGTCGACGAGGCGCGGGTCCTACTCGATCGGTTGGGAGGTGAAATTTGGGCAGGTGACGTCGCCGAAGTCGAGACGTCTGACCCTGCGTTCTGGAAGGCATCGTCATTCACCCTGTCCTATAGCGTCGCGTGCGTGGCATTGGCTCAGACTACCGATGCGCGTGGCTCATTCACGTTCACGATTCTTTTTCTGGAACCTCACCAGAGCGCGGACGTGATCATTATTGAAGGTGACATGGAGCGCTCGGCACGGGTTTTCCTAGGGGTACGTGGTCCTGAAGCGTTGCGCGCGGAGCTGGCGGGATATCGTGAAAACTTTCTTAAATCGCCAAAGCAAGAGGAAAGGTATTCAGTGGCAACCGACGGCCTTGGCGACTGGACTGCATATCAGGTTCGGGGCACCGGGCACCTCTGGGTCGTCCACGGCCATTCAGACATGGTCCCGTTGAGCGCCGCGTCCGACGTCGGTGTCGCATACCGGGACGCCAGTTTCTACTACGGGCCGAGCCTCGCAACCGCAGGGTGGGGGCTGCGCGTATTGGAGTTCGGTGGGTTCGGACACGCATTTCAAGTCGAGTCGCTTCCGCTTGGCGCAATCTCAATCTGGCGACGAGAGCGTCCGGTACTGACCAAATGAGGCGGTCCTCCCGTAGAGGCCTTGGGCGCATCACTTCGCCGCGCAACCCGGAGACGGTCGGATGAGCGACCCCGAATACGCCGTCAAGCTGTCGGTCGTGCTACCGATTTTCAATGAGATTGGCTCGCTCAGCGAACTTGACCGGCAGTTGAGCGAAGCAATCACCAGTCTGGGTTTCCCGTGCGAGGTCGTGTGCGTCGACGACGGATCTACGGACGGGAGTTGGGCGCGTCTCCAGGAATTGTCCTCGAGCAACCCCATGTACCGAATGGTCAAGCTCAGGAGGAACTACGGCCAATCTGCAGCACTGGCAGCCGGGGTGGATGTGGCCCGCGGCGAGTTCATCATCCTAATGGACGCCGATCTTCAGAATGACCCGGCAGACATTCCAAGGCTGATCAACGAAGTCCACAAGGGGTTCGACCTGGTCAGTGGCTGGCGTCGATCGCGGCAGGATTTCTTCTGGTCTCGGAGACTGCCGTCGATCATTGCGAATTCGTTGATAGCGAAGGTGACGGATGTTGACCTTCACGATATTGGGTGCACCTTGAAAATCTATCGGTCGGAGTACATCAAGGACATCACCATCTACGGCGAGATGCATCGGTTCCTTCCAGCCCTTGTGAGACAAGCTGGCGGGAAGATCGGTGAGATTGAGGTCAGTCACCACGCACGCAAATACGGAAAATCCAAGTATGGGATCGAGCGCACCGCGAAGGTCGTGCTTGACCTGATGACCGTGCAATTCCTTGGATTGTTCGGTTCTAAGCCGATCTATATTTTTGGCGGTGCTGGTCTCGCGTGCATGATCGTCAGCGTGATTACCCTTATCTACATCGTGATCGACAAGATCTTGTTCGGAAAATCACTGATTGAAAGCCCGTTGTTGTTACTCTCGGTGATGTTCACCCTCGTGGGCATCCAATTCCTTGTGATCGGCCTCCTTGCAGAACTGATCGTGCGCGTCTGGCACGAATCCCAAGGAAAGCTTCCCTACAAGATCACAAGAATCGTGTCGTCCGGACAGAGCGAACTGTGAACGTTCCCCTCGCGGCCTGAGAACATGGCGTTCCGGATGCGGTCACCGCATGAGCTTTGCGAGGTGCTTGGGCACGCTTCCCTTGGACATCTGCTTCATCATGGACTGCATGTCGCGGAACTGGTTAAGCAATTGGTTCACATCCTGAACCTTGGTTCCGCTTCCATTTGCGATCCTGCGACGACGTGATCCGTCGATGAGCGACGGTAGCGCGCGTTCCTGAAGCGTCATGGAAAGGATGATCGCTTCAACGCGCTTGAACTGCTTCTCATCAAGCGCCTTTGCCATCTCAGGTCGCTTCATCAATTGATTGAGACCGGGGATCATTTCGATGATCGATTGCAACGATCCCATTTTTCGAATCTGTTGCATCTGCTTCAGGAAGTCATCGAAAGTGAACTGTCCCTTGACAAGTTTCTTTTGGAGGGAAGCCGCTTCCTCCTGCGAGTACATGTCTTGGGTCTGCTCGATCAGGGTGAGCATGTCACCCATTCCGAGAATGCGAGAGGCCAACCGATCGGGATAGAACGCGGTGAGAGGCTCAACCTTTTCGCCAACTCCAAGGAACTTGACTGGAATCCCTGTCACCGCACGTATCGAAAGGGCAGCGCCACCTCGGGCGTCCCCGTCAATCTGGGTCAGAATGAGCCCCGTCAATCCAAGTTGGTCATGGAAGACCTGCGCCACATTGACCGCCTCCTGACCCGTCATGGCGCTGGCAACGAGAAGCACTTCATTAGGCTTCACCATCGCTTTTAGTTCAACAAGCTCGGCCATCAACGCCTCGTCAACTTGTTGCCGACCAGCCGTGTCTACGATTGCAACCGTGTGGCCGTGGTCTCGCCCCCATTGCAGACCTCGCATCGCGATGTCCACCGGGCGCGCCGTCGTCCCCTCTTCGTAGACGTCGCACGCAATCTGTTTGCCCAGCGTGACGAGTTGCAGCACTGCCGCGGGACGAAATGTGTCGCACGCGATCAATAACGGTCGCTGACCGAGCTTCCTAAGCGTGAGGGCAAGTTTCGCCGCTGATGTCGTCTTGCCCTGTCCATTCAAACCCACGAGAAGTACCGGCGCAGGCATCTCGCCCGTCCAGTCAATCCGACCAGGCTCCCCCCCAAGGGTCTCGACCAGTTCCTCATTGACGATGCGCAGCACTTGTTGGGCAGGGGTGAGGCTCTCACTCACCTCGACGCCGAGGGCACGCTCACGAACCCGCTTGATGAAGTCGCGCGCGACGCGAAAGTTGACGTCAGCCTCAAGGAGCGCAAGGCGTACCTCTTTCAAGGCCGCATCGACCTCGGGTTCGCCCAATCGACCACGGTTCCGAAGGTCCTTGAAGATGCCCTGCATGCGGTCTGTCAATGCTTCGAACATCACATCCTCCGGTAGGCCTGATACTTGATCCAGTGGGTAATGCTAGGTGTCTTGAGTGACAAGGCGATAGGTGAATCTACGCGAACAGTGCTTGCACGAACTCGTCGGGATCAAAAGGCGAAAGGTCCTCGAGACGTTCGCCAGTCCCAATGAACTTGATCGGAAGTTTCAACTCCTGGGCGATGGCAAAGACAACTCCACCCTTGGCGGAACTGTCCAGCTTAGACAGAATGAGACCGGTCACCCCAACCGCATGAGCGAATGACTTCGCCTGCATGAGACCGTTCTGTCCGGTGATCGCGTCCAGAACAAGAAGGGTCTCATGTGGAGCCCCGGGATGACGTCGTTCAACGACACGCCTGACCTTTTTGAGTTCTTCCATGAGATTAATCTTGGTATGTAGCCGTCCAGCCGTGTCAATAAGCACCGTATCGGCTCCGCGACCAACCGCCGCGCCGATCCCGTCAAAGACGACCGAAGCTGGATCACTCCCCGGGGCCTGCGCGATGACCGACACATCAGTCCGCTCGCCCCAGATTTTCAACTGGTCGATTGCCGCCGCGCGAAACGTGTCGCCGGCGATCAGTATTGGGTATCTCCCACCATCTTTGAAGTAGTGCGTCAACTTCGCAATCGAAGTTGTCTTGCCAACTCCATTCACTCCAATAACCAGAATAATCGCAATGCCATCTGCAACCGTAGGCAAGAAGAGACCAGTGTCCCCAGTGGACTTGAGTAGTTTCAGGAGTTCGCTGCGCAAGGCAAGCTCTGCGTCCCGTGGATCAAGGAACGGCTTCCGGGCATGTTGAGCCTGTAACCCTTCGATCAGGTCACCAGTGGTGTGCGCGCCGAGGTCGGCCTGGATCAATCGTTCCTCAAGTTCGTCCCAGAATGCGTCGTCAAGGGTCCGCTGCGTCTGGAATAGGCCTCTTACGGCACCAAAGAAGCCCTTTCTTGTTGATGAAAGCGACGCCTCAACCGATGCGGGCGCGGGCGCAGCCGCACTTGTGTCTGGATCGGTAGCCGGAGGAGCTGATCGCCTGAAGAAACGCATCATTGTGTGGATATCGCCTTTGTCTTGGGGATCCGGCCATGCCGGCGCCTCCTGGTAACGCTGACGCTTCTGACGGTAGCACCGATTTCACTGAATTATGATGGAGGTCGGCGCGAACCGGTCACACTCACGCCCGTCGTCGTAGTTGAGGTGACTGGAACGGTCACCCGAGATGCGTAGAGAAGTTCCAATTCGGCAAGTGATGTGTATGCATCGCTTCCGCCGTTTGACAATATTCTTAACCGAACCCAGCGTACCGAGGTGTCCGGCACGTCGAACACCGGAACGTTAAGCCGGTCCTCAACTGGTTGTGCATTGCTTGCGCGTCCGGTGACTTCTGGCGGTCGCACGCCCGAAATCGTCGAGTGATCGAGTTCGCCCGCTACCAGCAACGTGTAAGGACCTTCCGGGCCAGACGTGGACACCTCCACCCGGAACTCACGTACCCACGTCGATCGGGGCTCGCCCGGATGCGGACGCAGGATGGCGCGATTTACGGTGAGGTCATTCGGCAGCGCAAAGTCAAGATCTACCGGCAACGTTGCATCTGCCGACCGCCAACCCGGGACCCGCACTGTTGCCCATGTATCGATCAGCCGAGGCGGTTGGTGCCCCGGTGCCGAAGCCACGGACCCCCGGATGTACGAGCCGCCGAAAACGGTGTTGAGGTAATTTGTGCCGTCGGGACCGGCAAATCCACCACGTAACGCAATCGCGATCCGGGCAAACTCCTCGGGCGCCAGTTGCGTTTCAGCCATTTCACGAACGAGCAACAGGACAGGCGTAGCGATGACCGTCAAGATGCCGGCAACCACCGCATATGAACGCAATTCCTCGCGTGTTGGGCGGAGCCGTATCCACCACGGTCGCCGGTTCAATTGCCTCGCCAACTCGAGCTGATGTAACTGATCAGCACACCGCGCGCACTTCGAACCCGGCTGGGTATCGCTCGCGCGCGGGTCAACGATTTCCGGCCGTCCACCGCCAGAAGGGTCTTCGCCTTCCGATGGAGCGTTGGACGTGCTTCTGTCAAATGAAGCAATGTCGTTGAGGTCACCAATCGATGACGCTTGTGTGCGGAGGCAGTCACCACAAAACGGTGTCCGGCATCGCACACACCGTGTGGTCACGAACCTATGGGGATGATTGACGCATGGGCGACTGCCATCTGCGCGTGGCATCGCTCCGGTCAGCGATTGTTGGGGAGCAACCCTGGGGGGCACGGGATTAGGATAGCCACCCGGCAGCCTCAACAATCCAGATGGCAAGCCCACATCACATCGGCGGGTTGCGTGGTACAAACGGGCAGGGGATGATTGCACCAATGACAGACAACGTCACCTCAGGACCGGCAAGCGCCCACAACGAACACGCGTCGTCCACGACTGATCGCCCGATCCGAGTGGGGATCATGACCTGCAGCGACCGCGGCGCGCGAGGCGAGCGTGCCGATGTGAGCGGTCCAACCCTTCACAACCTTGTGGTCGACCACCTTTCTGGACAGGTCGTTCAGTACCGGGTCGTACCAGACGAGCGCACGCCAATCGAGGCAACCCTGAAGGAGTGGGCAGACGAGCACAAACTCGACCTGATTCTCACGACCGGAGGCACCGGGCTTTCTCCCCGGGATGTGACGCCTGACGCGACAAGAGCCGTTTGCGACCGAGAGGTGCCAGCGATTGCCCAAGCGATGTTTCTGGAAAGCCTTCGGATCACGCCTTACGCCATGCTCACTCGCGCAACTGCGGGAATTCGCCGGCGCACACTCATAGTGAACTTGCCCGGGAACCCGCGTGCGGTCCAGGAGAATTTCGGAGCGATTGCCGAGGTCCTGCCACACGCCATCGACATCATCAGAGGGGTGGATACCCACGCATCGCATGCCGGACATAACCGGCATAAACATGTTGGGAGTGCCCAATCGAAACCGGTCCTGGAGGCGCGGACGGTCAAGCCTACGACCGCCCATGAACACGGGCCAATTGCCAGGAATGTAGGCGGGCCGCCGTGTTGACCGTCGCATAGGGGCGCCAATCTGCCCTCGCATCGGCT
>DDYL01000131.1:25359-28271 GCA_002347925.1 Chloroflexi bacterium UBA2235
ACGCGCACATGCGTCCATGGACGCACGTGCAATGTGACATCGAGCCGGGCAGAGCGTGCCCCGAGCCGCAGCCCTCGCGGATATCAGCGACCCCATCGCAGTGCTAGGGGGCTCACTTCATTGGCAAGTTCGAGCAGTCCCGCTAGCGTGGCCGGATGGAGTGGAACCAACGGATGCCGGACGTAGTCTGACGCAATTACACCGCCGGCCTTGAAAACCGCCTTCGTCGCTCGAAGACCGCATTGACGGTTCTCAAAATTGATCAGCGGCAGGATGGCACGGTACGCGTCGGCCGCCCCCGCACGCTCACCAGCTAGATGCTTGGTAACAACAGGCGCGATGAGGTCCGGGAGGAGCCCGCTGGGCATCGTGCCCGTGGCTCCTGCATCCAGGTCCGCCATCAGCGTGATGCTTTCCTCACCGTCGAAGGGTTCGACGACCGACTCACCACCCGCATCGATGAGCGACCTGAGTTTTCCTGCCGCGTTCGCAACTTCGATTTTGAAGGCACGCACTGCAGGAACGGATTTGGCGAGGCGAACCAGGGATGGCACGTCGAGCGGGGTGCCTGAGATGGGCGCGTCCTGCAGCATGAGCGGAAGGCCCGACGCCTCTGCAACGGCACTGAAGTGCTCTTGGATGAGGCGCTCATCCGCGCGAAGGGTAGCGCCGTGGTAGGGCGGCATCAGCATTAGCATCGACGCACCCGCCTCTGCTGCCTGGCGCGCGCGCATGGCGGCAATGCGAGTGCTGAAGTGACTGACTGTGACAATGACCGGCACGCGCCCTGCTACGTGTTCAAGGATCACGTCCATGAGGATCCGCCGCTCATCGTCAGTCAAAGAGAATTGTTCCGAGTAGTTCGCGAGGATGCAGATGCCATCCACGCCCTGATCAATGTGGCAATCCAGGATCCGGCGTTGACCATCAAGATCGACTTCACCCTGTTCGGAAAACGGTGTCGGCGCGATGGGGAACACTCCGCGGAGTTGAGGGAGTGAAAGACCAACTTTCATGAGTAGCAATCCTTTTCCTGGCGCTGAGGGTCTTCGTAACGGTGCCCTCTCCGAGCGGTTCACCATTTAGCCCTGGTCCGACAAAATGCATAAATACGATGGGTACCCGGAATGTCCGGACGTGCCCGGTACCATCTCGTGACACGCTTGGCTTCAATAGTGAGGCCATCTGACCCGGAGAGGCACGAACGATGGCGCGGATTGTAGTGGCGATGAGCGGCGGAGTGGATAGTTCCGTGGCCGCCGCGCTTCTGCACGATCAGGGTCACGAGGTCATTGGCGTCACGTTGAACGTGTGGCCCGATGTGGCGCCAGATGCCGAGGCCCGTTCAAAGACGTGCTGTGGGGTTTCTGCCGTAGAGGACGCGAGGCGCGTCGCGTCCATGCTCGGCATCCCGTACTACGCCCTCAACTTCAAGGATTTGTTCCGTCAATATGTCATTGACGACTTTGTAAGCGAATACCGCCGGGGACGCACCCCAAATCCGTGTGTGCGCTGCAACCAACACGTAAAGTTCAGGCCTGTTCTCGACAGGGCGTCTGCATTGGGTGCAGACTTCGTCGCGACCGGTCACTATGTGCGTCGTGACGTCGACCCCCAGACTGGGCGATACCGGCTACTCAAAGCCGCCGACACCCGCAAGGACCAGAGTTACGTCCTGTTCCCGATGCAGCAGGATGAACTCGCCCGCACCGTATTCCCCCTTGGTGACCTGTCTAAGTCGGAAACCAGAGCCCTCGCCATCAAGTACGGACTGGCGGTCGCCGACAAGGCGGAAAGCATGGAAATCTGCTTTGTCCCCGATAACAAGTATGGGAAGTACGTTGAGGCGGCACTTCCAGAACGGACGGTCCCGGGACCGATCATTGACATGAATGGTCGTTATCGAGGCGAGCATCCCGGCATCATCCACTTCACTGTTGGGCAGAGGCGTGGACTTGGAATTGGCACGAATGAACCACTCTACGTGGTCGCCATCGAACCTGAGCGCAACACGGTCATTGTGGGATCTGACGACGACCTTTTCCAGAACGAATTGGTTGCGGACGGTTTGAATCTGGTGGCGCTTCCATCGCTTTCCGGTCCATTGAGGTGCGCCGCTCGGGTTCGGTCCCGGATGACAGAGGCCCCGGCGACGATCTGGCCCGCGCCCGAAGTTGCGCCCGATGCAGTGCGCGTGGTGTTCGACGAACCTCAGCGCGCAATTACTCCCGGGCAGGCGATTGTGTTCTACGACGGCGACGTGGTCATGGGCGGGGCGACGATTGCCTCCACCGGCACGGTGCATTCTCATCCAATCGACGCCAGGCCCGGGCAGAGCGCACTTACATCGGTGTGAACAACCCTGTTTTGAGCATCCGTGCGGGGATGGCTCGTACCCAAGACCGTCGGTCAACCGTGCGTTTCGCAACGTTGGGATTGACCTTGCTGCTCGCAGGGTGCGGCGCAATCTCAGATGACGACGCGTCACGCAAGGCAGTCGAATGGTTCGAACTGGAGCTCTCCCGAATTGGTTACTCGCGCATTGAAGATGGATTGTGGGCAATTCCCCCACGCAAGGTCGCCGTTGCAGTGCAGGGCGACGCACTTGAAGCCCAGATCCGTGGGATAACGTCAACGGGGGTGCGCCCCTCTCCTATCGAAGACAACTCGCAGTCGTCATCGATAACTTGGCGCGGGCAGGTCTACCTGAAGTATCTCTCCCGGGAACGGTTCCACCGAAACGGCACTCCTGGCACTTGGTCTGAATGGCAGGATGCCTCCAGCGTCCTGAACATTGAGCGCCGGAGTGGCCAGTGGTATGTCCAGCGCGTCAAGTAGCGACTTGCCGTGGCTGAGGCCACTGGTCTACGCCCGCCGACATCCGGCATATGCCCCCCGCTCGGCAGTGGCGG
>DDYL01000204.1 GCA_002347925.1 Chloroflexi bacterium UBA2235
TTCACCGTCAACAACGCCACGTCGACGGTCACCCTCACGCTGGGCAACGCCGAGACGGCCCCGGCCGGTTCCCTCATCGTCGTCACGGTGGCGTCGGTCCGCCTTCCCCAGGTGGCCGGACGGACCGTCGGCTCGTCGCCACGGTTCTCGATCACGACCCGCAATGCCACCGCGGTGCTCATCGACTCAGGGACGGCAAGTGATGCCAGCACTGTCGCCGCCGGCGCACTGGTGGCACCGTCGGTCACCCTGACATCGCGGACGACCGAACCGGCGAACGAGGCCGGCAAGCCCGTCAAGGTCACGGTAACCTTTACCCTTTCGCCCGAGAATGCCCTCGCCGTCGGCGGTTCCGTCAAGATCACCTTCCCGACCACACCGGCGCCCTTCGGCCTCTCCACCATCTCGGTCGAGACGTGCACGTTGACCGTAAACGGTACCTCGTTTGCGGTCCCGGGTCTTTTCACCGTCAGCCCGTACTTCAGCGCGCCCGATGTCGAGCTGAACTTCGGTGGTCTGAACAACGGCCCGCTTGCACCCGGAACCACCGTCGCGATCACGATGACCGGGATCACCAACCCGGCATTCAGCAGTGTCTCAGCCAGCACGCCGTCCGGATTGCAGTCGACGTGGCAGATCACCACGAGAACCCCGACCACTGCCGGCATCCTGCCGATCGACACCGCGACCATCACCATGGGCCCGGTCATCATCCCCGCACCCCTTGGGGGCCCGGACGCTTCACCATCAGGGGTCTCCGCCTCGATCGGCCTGCCTCGCCTGAGCTTTGCCACCGGACAGGCAGGTGTGAGCGAACGCGCCACAGTCGCTATGAAACTCACCAACCCGCTTGCCGGTCCGAGACTCGTCCAGACATCCGGATCGGGTGCGGATGTGGCCCTCGAGGTCTCTCCGGCGGGAACGGCGCTCCTGAATGTCGGGTTCACTACGTCCCGGCAACTGCCGCTGGGCACGACCATCTCGGTCACGCTGCCCAGCGATGCGTCCTCGGCAACCGCGGATGGCGCCTTCGTCCTGGGAGCGACGACGGATGACGTCCTCACCCCCCTGTCATCGCTCCCAACCAACCGGGCAACGTTCACCCACACGGCATGGACCGCCGGCCAAACGTCGGTCACGGCCACGGCCACCCTCAATGAGCCGATCGTTACGGGCACGCGCATTGTCTTCTCGGTCGGCCGGATCCGCCTGCCACGCACCGCCGGGACGCCCCAGATCAAGCTCTCCGTCAGCGGGGGTTCGGATGTCACGCTGTCAACGAGCCTGACCTACCCGGGCCAGATCCGCGTCACCTTCCCGAACGAAGGGTTCGACCTCACTGGCACATCCCTCACGGGCGGTGGCACGACCACGGTCACGAGTGTCAGCGGGGCAACGAGCAACGGCACGTTCGTCCTGAGCCGCCCGGGCACGCGCGAACTGCTCCTCACCTACCTGGGCAACGCGACCTTCTCGACCACCGGGGAACTACCCACCGGTGCCGTGGTCTCCATCCCCATCGACGGGGTCCGCCTGCCGTCCACCGTCCCAACCGCGAACACGGTGGGGACCTACGGGACCACGGGTATCACCGGGACGACCGGGAACTTCACGGTCCAGACCGAGTACGTATCCTCCGGCACCAGCTACATCGGTGACCGGTCGTCGAGCGTCGGGGCCGCGACCGTCGTGCCGGCCAATGTCACGGCGGTGACACTCGGTGCCTCACCCGCGGTCACCGGCCGGGTCGCGGCCTTCACGGTCGCCTTCACGGTCGGGGCAAGCGGGGACGTGCCGGCCTGCACCGCGTCGGTCATTACCCTGGCCGACAACGGACCCGTCAATGCCGCAGCCGCGGTGGCCGGACGCACCAGCGGGTGCGGGTCGATCACGCTCACACTGCCATCGTCCGCCACCATGCCGGGTACCCCGATCCCGGCATCTGCCGTGACCGTCGCTGCCGGAGCTGGCAACCCTGTCACCGTCAGCGCGATCGCAGTGAACGGGCACCAGATCCGTGTGCCCAGCCCGGTCGCTCTCTCCAGTGGCCAGACCGTCACCGTGACCATCGCGGCGTCCGCCGGCATCACCACGCCAACTACCGGAGGCACCTACACCGCCCAGGTGCAGACGTCGTCCGCGCCATTCAACGTGCTGAGCACACCCGCAACCATCGCCTCCGGGGCCGATCTTGTCACGGTCAGCCCATCGGGGTCGTCAATCGCCGGACAACCCGCCACCGGCCTGATCGTCACGTTCAAGACCGGCGCCGGTGCCAGTCTCGTGGCGAACACGACGACAATCACGCTGACCTTCCCACAGGTCTTCTCCCTGCCTGCGTCAATCTCCGGCGTCCACATCGCGGTCAACGGGACCGCCATCCCGGACACGAGCGTGACGCCGTTCCCGGTCCCAGGCGGGTCGGCAATTACCGTGACCTCGCCGGTCAGTGTCGAAGCCGGATCCGATGCCGTGGTGTCGTTCTGGCAGAACGCCAACCTGGTCTGGCCGACCGTGTCGGGAGCCCTCCAGATCCTCGTGCAGACCTCAAGCGCGCCCGTGAATGTCGGAGGGACGCTGAACGTCCTGCCCCGCGCGCCAATTGGCCTGCAGGTGCTGCTACCAGGCGAGACCGTGGCCCCGAACACGCTGACCGGCAAGACCGGGACCCCGACCCTCTCGGCCGGATCCCCGGCAACCGTGGTGATCCGCGCCTACGACCAGTACTTCAACACGGCGACAACCGGGACCGGCGCCAACGCAACCGTCGCCTACACATACTCCGACACGCAGACCACGCTACCGTCAGGTGTGTCGACCCTGAACCGTCTCTCGCTTGTGGCAGGCCAGGGATCGCTGACCTTCACACCCCGCCTTCCGGGTGCCTTCACATTGACCGCGACCGACCTCGCGGAAACCGGCGCGCTGACACCCGCTACCCAATCCGTCACCGTCGGCGTTGGCACACCCGCCCGGATCATGGTCCTGCTACCCGGCGAAACGCTCGCACCCGGCACCGCCACCGGCATCGCGGGAACATCCTCCCTCTCTGCATCGCAGGGAGGAAGCGTCACGGTTCCGCTCACGATCTATGTGACTGACGCCGCCTTCAACCTTGCCACGACGACCGCCCCGGCAACCATCACCATTACCGACGGGGTCGCGCCACGGACCGTGAACCTCACCAATGGTGTAGGCAGCATCACGCTGACCCTGCCGTTCGGAACGACCACCCTTACCCTCGGCACCGCGCCATCGAGCCCAGTCACCGGCTCAAGGGCCATCACGGTGACCGAGACCGTCGTCACGCCCCCCACAACCGGAGGCGGAGGCGGAAGCCAGACGACACCAGCGCCAGCAACAACACCAGCCCCGACGACGACCCCCGCTCCAACGGCAACCCCCGTAGCAACCGCTCCGGTGGCAACCCCGCCTCCGCCGCCAGTCGCCGAATCACCCACCCCGGCGCCAACGCCATTGGTGATTGCGACACCCGAGCCAACAACCACCACGACCATCATCGAAACGACACCAGAACCAAGCCCAACGCCAGGGCCCCTAGATGCCACACCGACCCCGGTGCCGACGGAACCCACGAAGTCACCCGTACCGACAGTCACACAATCCACTGATGACGCCAAGCAAACCCCGGTGCCAACCGCATCCGCGGAGCCAAACCGATCGAAGCCAGCTGACCAACCGGATCGGCCACGGACAATCCTCGACCGGAATGTGCGTGCCTCAGATCTAGCACCATTCGTGATCGACACACAGGTAACCATCACCGGTGCACGGTTCAGCTTCGGCGCCTCGGCGAAGACGCTGCTTCCGGAGGGAACAACCGCCGACGCCACCACCCTCCTGCCAGAACTCGTCCTCGGAATGCCCGATGTCAAGCCTCTGCCACGAGGCACGACGCCAGTCGCCGCGTTCCAAGCGGTCGCGCGCACCGAAACGGGCGGGACCTATCCGCTCCCCGCCCAACACCTGATTGAAGTGACGGT
>DDYL01000114.1 GCA_002347925.1 Chloroflexi bacterium UBA2235
TGATTTCCATGCTTCGCTAAGCCCATCGCCCCTTGATGTGTATGGGTTTCGCTGATGCCCGCCAAACCGGTACCCGTGCGAGAGGCTTGCCATGGCAACCCTGACTGGTCAAGCGAGGACCGGATTACCGGTTCCCGGGTCTATTGCGGGTGCGCTGCTGCGGAATAGCGTCTTCTGGCGATTATGGGTTCGTCCGGCCACCGCGCAGTCGTGGTCGACCGCGTGGTGGCACGATCTGGTCAGCGTCCTGTTTGGTGCGTGGCTTGCCATCGGTCTCTTTGTTGACGGTTGGGCACACAATGCACTCCGGGGCCTGGAGACCTTCTTCACACCTTGGCACGCCCTCCTTTACTCCGGTTTCCTGGCGTGCGCCCTTTGGTACCTCGGATTGACCGTCCGTGCACGCATCGCGCACCGCATCCCGTCCTTGGGGGCAATCCCAGTTGGCTACGGGTGGGGTGTGGCCGGAGTCTTCCTCTTCGGCACCGGTGGCATCGGCGACATGATGTGGCACTTGTTCTTCGGGATCGAACAGGGGATTGACGCCCTCTTCAGTCCCACCCACCTCCTGCTTGCCATTGGGCTGGTCACCATCCTGGCCGCCCCACTGCGCGCAGCATGGCGAGGCCCGTCACCGCGCGTGGGGCATACGATCCGTTCGTTCCTGCCGGTGATCCTGAGCATCACCCTTACCGTCTCGGTCATCGCATTCTTCTTCATGTACCTCTGGACCCCGCTTCGTCCATATCACATCGTCAAGGCGATCTACTTCTCCCGATTTGCGAACGGTGGCGATGTGCGTGCCTCGTACATCACTTCCGGCGTTACCGGCATGCTTGTGATGACTGCCGTGATGATCGGTGGCGTCCTCTGGCTACTGCCCCGGTGGCGACCGCCGTTCGGTACCGTGACCATCGTGTTCGGCTTGGTCGCGACGCTCATGAGCGGTATTGGCGCCTTCGAACAGGCACACCTGATCTGGCCGCAGGCACTCGCTGGACTATTTGGCGACGTCGCGATACGCCACCTCGATCCCGCGCCTGCCCGCCCCACGATGTTCAGGGTCTTCGCGGCCTTGCTTGCCCTTGTTCTCTGGATCGGCGTTCTCGGCACTGATGCCGTCTACCGCGGTCTTGGGTGGTCACCCGAGGTAATCGGAGGAAGCGTCGTCTGGGCGGTACTGACCGCGCTTGGCATTGCAATGCTCATGACACTAGATCCCGTCGTCGGCGTCGTTGCTCCTTCCACGGTTCCGTCTCCCGTCGAATCTGGGACGGGCTAGCTGTGGGGGAAGCCCCACCCCATCGACCTCCTGATGTGAAGACGCTGCGCTCAGGCCAGCATTTCCGGTTGCGGGTAGTAGCATCTACCAATGATGGACGCGTCTGAAACCAGTGCCGGGGAACAGTTGCTGCGCAGTGACGAGGTGGCCCGACTGGCTGTCGTCATCGCCGGAGACGTCCGACTCCATGTCCAGTCGGTCATGCAAGGCCCGTTCGGGATTGCCGGTGCGCAGGCCATCGCGACGCCATTCAACCCCAACCCATCGCCCCCAGATGCGTCTACGCTTCGCTCCCCCGGGATTGGCGGAAGTCCCGGAAACTTTGGGCCAGACCCTACGGGCGGTTTGAACGGTGGCGTTCCCCAACGGTTCATCGCCGCCGGGGTCGCCCTGACGGTCGCCTACACCGCCCTTGGCGAGGCCGACGGTGCGCGCGTTGCCGGGGCACTGCGCTGTGCCTCGGAGATCCTCTTTCCCGATGACCCGTCCGGCTTTGCGCAGGTTGAACGTGCTGCCGGTGTGGCAGTGAGGCACCTCGAACCGATCGAGGAACCGATGATCGCCGACGCTGTCCGCGCCACCGAGGCCATGCAGCACCGGGTCTTCGCGGGGGCACAGTCGCTTGACCGCGCCTTCCAGGCGTCGATGGATCACCTCACCACCGCCTCGCTTGACGCCCATTCATGGCGACAGGTCACGGGCGGCCTCGGCCCAAGTTCGGGCCTCATCACGACCGCCTTCGGCCCGTTCCTGCCCGGTCTCGTGCGCTGGGCGTTCTACACCGCAGTCGCTTTACGGTTCATCCGGATGGACGACTGGGCGTGGGTCGGTGCCTGCCTGATCGGCGCCCGCACTGACGTTCAGCGGGGTGCCGATGGCATGAACGTCGTCCCCCCGGTCATGTAGATGCATCATGCGTGCTCCGATCTCTGGTGCCGCCATCCCCTCACACGTGTGAGCCGGGTCAGGCCAGCGTCGTCCCAGGTGCGTCAGAGCGAAGCGCATACACATCAGTGGGCGTTGGGGTAATGGGGATGGTTCGCTCCTGCCCGCCGGCCCGACACTCCACGCATCGAGATGCGGGCAGGGATGCCCGCGGACCAGGTGAGACCCCGCTCACGAACACGCGACCGCTAAGCGCAGCGCTCATTAATGAATGGGCGATGCGATGGGGTGTTGGCCACCATGCCTGAGGTCAAGCAATCCAGCCATGGTCCGGATCGGCGCCAGCCAAGCGAAGCGCATGTAAACCACGGGCGATGGGGTGGCCCAAGCGAAGCGCATGTAAATCAGGGGCGATGGGGTGGGGAGTGGGCAGACCGGGTTCCAGGGATCTCCCTGGGCCCGGTACACCGCCCGCGCCCTGGCACTTACTGGCGTCAACTGCCGTTCCTCGCCACCGCAATGCTGTTCTCGCTCTTCTGGTTCCTGAGCGACGCGCCACTGACCACCCGTCAACTCACCGTATTCGCGGTCGCAACCCTCATTTGCGCCGTCGCCAGTATCGCGATCCTGCAAGCTGGGCAAGGATCGCCGGAACCTGAACGATCGGGGGCAACGGACACTCATCGCCAACCGCCGCCCGTGACCTCCCAGGTTCTCGCGCCATCGGGAGAGGGAACCCCCCGCCCGAGGCTCTCGGTAAGCGTTGTCATCCCGACCTACCGGGGACGTGAGTACCTCGTGCCGTGCCTTGACGCGGTTGCATGCCAGACCAGGCCGGCCGACCAGGTCATCGTGGTTGACGATGCCTCCCCTGACGACACTGCCCAGTGGGTCCGCGACACCTATCCGTGGGTAGACGTCGTTGCACTCCCCACAAACCGCAAGTTCGCTGGAGCCGCCAACGCGGGAATCCGGGCAAGCGCCGGGGACATCGTGGTCCTTCTCAACAACGACACCGAGGCCGAACCGGGGTGGCTCGCTGCCCTGGTTGCCCCGCTTGAGGCCGAACCGGAAGTCGGGTTCTGCGCCAGCAAGCTGCTGCTGTTCGACCGTCGCGATCATCTCCACGCCGCCGGTGACGGCTACACCATCGGTGGGATCCCGGTGAACCGCGGTGCCTTTACCAAGGACGACGGCAGGTTCGACGCCGAACCGTGGGTATTCGGCGCGTGCGCCGCTGCGTCAGCGTACCGGCGGGAACTGCTCGCGGAGACCGGCGGCTTCGATGAATGGTTGGTGTCCTATCTCGAAGACATCGACCTCAGTTGGCGCGCCCAGTTGCTTGGGTACCGGTGCCGGTTCGTACCCGAGGCACGGGTCTACCACCATGTCAGCGCTACCGGTGGGCAGGTGCGACCAAGTTACTGGTGCGGACGCAACTTCCTGCTGGTCCTCGCGCGGGACATGCCTGCCCCTCTCCTGCGAAGGCACTGGCGGGCGATCGCATCGTCACAAGGCCGCATTGTGCGTGACGCCGTCCGTCACTGGAGGGGCCAAGCGGCTCGTGCGCGCCTTCGCGGTGTCCTCGCTGGAATGTGGCACCTGCCGGGAGCAATCGCCCAGCGGCGCGCCCTCCACACCGGATCAGCCATTGACATGGAAGCCCTGGACCGTCTGCTCGACCGTGCCTGACCTCTTCCCGTTTGCCCAGTTAGCTCAGCGTGCATACACATCAAGGGGTGATGGGCCAANNCAGCGCATACACATCAAGGGGCAATGGAGTGGTGTCTCTGTGTCTCGGGGTCTCACGGCCTCCAAACGGTCAGAACATCACGACGCCGTTGTCCACGTTTATCGACTGCCCCGTGATGGCGCGGCTGCCGTCCGACACCAGGAAACTCACCAGAGGCGGGATGTCGCCTGGCACCTGGGTGCGGCCAAGCGGGGACCGCGACGCGACCTCCTTGAAGAGTTCACCCGGCGCCTTGCCCATGCGCCCGCCACGCTCACGATCGATCAGGTCCCACATTGGCGTATCCACATTTCCGGGGCAGAAGCAGTTGACCGTGATCCCGTGCGGCCCGAACTCCCACGCCGCGCTGCGGACCAGCCCCAGGATTGCCGACTTGCTGGACTGGTAGTGCGCCTGATACGGCGACCCGATCTTCGCCGCGATCGACGCGGTCGCGATCAGCCGGCCTCCCTCGTCCTGCTTCACCAGATGGCGGGCCGCCGCCTGGAAGCAGAGGAAGACCCCGCGGGTGTTGACAGAAAAAGTGCGATCCCATTCGGCCACCGGCATGTCCAGGATGGGGTTGATTGTCAGGATTCCCGCGTTCGCGATCATGGCGTCAAGGCGTCCGAAGTGGCCAACGACCGCGTCCACCATCGTCGACGGCCCATCATCCTTCGTCACGTCAACCGAGGTTGCCCACGCATCCCCCCCGGCAGCGCGGATGCCGGCGGCAACGGCCTCGGCCGCGTCCACGCGAAGGTCGGCAACCGCAACGCGCGCACCATCCAGTGCGAGGTGCATCGCGATTGCCTTGCCGATCGCGCCAGCTGCCCCGGTCACGATCACTACCTTGCCCGAAAGCATCTGGTTCGGTTCCATGTCGATCCCTCCCGGCCCTCGCATCCTCCGCCGTGCCCCGTGCGGGCGACTGGCGGGAGTGCAGGAACCCACTCCGCGGTACACTCGCACGCGCAGCCCAGACCCCATCGGGGCAGGTTCACGAAGCGCAGCGAATATACATCAGGTGGTGCGGGGCCGCGGTGATCACTGGAAGGAACGTGGGATGAGTACGGGAAGACTGGCCGGCAAGGTCGCAATAGTCACCGGTTCGGCGACCGGCATCGGTGCGGCGACGGCCATCGGGATGGCCCGCGAGGGTGCCGATGTCGTCATCAACTACTCGCGTTCGCACGCCGAGGCCGAGGCGACCCGTGATGCCTGTGCTGCCCTCGGCGTTCGCACCCTCCTTGTCCAGGGCGACTGTTCCGATGAGGCCCAGGTCAAGCATCTCGTCGCCGAGACGGTCAATGTCCTCGGTGGCGTCGACATCCTGGTCAACAATGCCGGACGCACCCGCTTCGTAGCCCTTGCCGACGTCGATGACATCACCGACGCCGACTGGAACGACATCCTGAACCTGAATGTCAAGGGTGCCTTCTACGCCGCGCGCGCAGTCGTTGCACCCATGCGTGCCCGCGGCGGTGGGCTCATTGTCAATGTCGCCTCCATATCCGGCCTCACCGGCGGAGGCAGTTCGATCCCGTACGCCGTCTCCAAGGGCGCACTCATCACCCTCACCAAGTCCCTCGCCAAGGGGCTCGCCCCCGACATCCGGGTGAACGCCGTCGCCCCGGGCATCGTCACCACAAGGTGGGTTGCCGGTCGCGAGGACCACGTCGAACGCTACGGCAAGGAGACGCCGATGGGACGCGCGGCCGGCCCCGAGGATGTCGCCGGGGTGATCGTCGGATACGCAACGCACGCGACGTTCCTGACGGGCGACATCACCGTCGTCGACGGCGGACGTGAGATGCGCTGACGCGAAGCGCAAGGCCATCACGTGGGCCAAGCGCAGCGCATACGCATCACATGGGGTGGGCAAAGCGCAGCACATACACGTCAGGGGGCGTTGGGGTGACGGGGTCGGGTCTCAAGGCCATGCTCCAGTCTGCCTCCCATCGCAACCCCGCCCACGTCCCCACCCCATCGCCCCTGATTCAGATACGCTTCGCTGGACGCGGGCACGGATAGGCAGCATCAGGAAGGAATGAGGGAATGACCAAGGCACATATCGACGTCCCCGCACTTGTCCGGAATTACGTCGGCGGTCACTGGACCGACCCGTCCGGCGGACGCGCCCCAATCACCGATCCTGCTACCGGGCATGCCATCTCCGAGATTGGCATCTCCACCCCGGCCGACGTTGCACATGCCGTCGATGTTGCCCAAGCCGCCTTCCCGGCATGGCGTGCCACCCCGCCTGTCGAGCGCGCGCGCCCGTTGTTCCGCCTCAAGCACCTCATGGAGGCGCACTTCGAGGAGCTTGCCCAGCTGATCACTCTCGACCACGGCAAGACCATCGACGATGCGCGGGGCGAGGTCCGGCGCGCAATCGAGAATGTCGAGGTTGCCTGTGGCATCCCCACCCTCATGATGGGCTACGGCCTCGAGGATGGCGCCGCCCGGGGCATCGACGAACACATGATCCGCCAGCCACTCGGGGTCTTCGCCGCCATCGTGCCGTTCAACTTTCCCCTGATGGTGCCGTTCTGGTTCTGGCCGTACGCCGTCGCCTGTGGCAACCCCTACATCATCAAGCCATCCGAGCAGGATCCTCTCGTCCTTGTCCGCATCTTCGAACTCATCGACCAGTGCGGCTTCCCGACCGGGGTCATCAACATGGTCCAGGGCCAGCGAGATGCCGTCGATGCCCTCCTTGATGACCCCCGCATCCAGGGAATCAGCTTCGTGGGATCGTCGCCGGTCGCCAAGTACATCTACTCCCGCGCCTCAGCGAATGGCAAGCGGGTGCAGGCGCAAGGCGGGGCCAAGAACGCCCTCGTCGTCATGCCCGATGCCGTACCGCTCGTCACCCCGGCCATCACCAACATCATCGGCTCCTGCTTCGGGGCCGCCGGACAACGGTGCCTGGCTGGCAGCATCCTCCTGACGGTTGGCGATGCCCATGACAAGGCGATGGACGGACTGCTTTCCGTCAGCCGCAACCTCAAGGTGGGCGATGGTGCCGATCCGGCGATCGACGTCGGCCCGGTCATTTCCGGTGCCTCGCGTGACCGCATCTTCAAGGCGATCGACGACGGCGTCGCGTCGGGCGCACACCTCGTCCTCGACGGGCGTCACCCAACCGTTGCGGGGCCGAACGCTGGGGGATACTTTGTCGGTCCTACCATCTTCGACGGGGTCAAGCCCGACAACGCCCTGGCCCAGACCGAGATCTTTGGCCCCGTCCTCTCGGTCGCCAATGTCCCGACCCTGGACGCCGCAATCGACTGGATCAACGCCAGCCCGTTCGGCAACGCTGCCAGCCTCTACACCGGCAGTGGCAAGGCCGCCCGTGACTTCCGCTTCAAGGTTGTCGCCGGAAACATCGGCATCAATGTCGGCGTCGCCGCCGCCATGGCCTTCTTCCCGTTCGCTGGCATGAAGCAGAGCTTCTTCGGAACCCTGCATGGCCAGGGACGCGATGCCGTCGAGTTCTTCACCGACAAGAAGGTCTACATCGAGCGGTGGTTCTGATCCGTCATGCTCCGCCCCCTCTCCCGTCGCAATGGGGGAGGGCCAAGCGAAGCGCTTCATCAGTGGCGATGGGGAGGGGCAGGCGAAGCGCATCATCAACAGGGGCGATGGGGAGGGGCAGGAGGGAGTGGAGGCCCTGCCGGGAGACCGGGCAGTCACCGGCAACCCGGTCGGTCACATGAACGTGGTTGCCCTCACCACCGCCTCTCCATCTCCCATGGTTCATATGAGCTTCGCGCCTCGCCTGCGTTGGCGGATCCAGCGCCACCATGCCGTGCGTGAACTGGAGGTGCCCATCACGGGTGCCGAAGCTCCGTACCGCGTCATCGCCCCTGCCGATCCCGATGCAGTACTCGACCAGACCGCCCGAGCCTTTGCCCGACACGAGGCCGCCAAAGCCGCTGATGGCGCCCAACACAGCCAAGCGCATGCACAACATGGGTCGACGGGGTTGGTGGGTGCAACATCGTCGGGTGGGTGGCACATGCCCTACTGGGCAACTCCATGGGCCAGCGGACTTGCCGTCGCCGAGGCCGTCGTCGCCGAACCCGGCAGCGTCGCTGGTGCCCGGGTCATGGAACTCGGGTGCGGCCTCGGCATCACCGCCATGGCCCTGGTCCGCGCCGGAGCCCGCCTGACTGTCGTCGACTGCTGGGGCGAAACCCTCGCGTTCTGCCGCTACAACGCCCTCCGCGCCGGTGCGCAGAACCCTCCCCACGGCGCCGGCAACCGTCTAGGCACCATCCGGACACGCCTTGCCGATTGGCGGACGGACCCGGGTCGCGACGCCCTGATTGCCGGCGGCCCGTACGATCTCGTCGTCGCGGCCGACGTCCTTTATGAGCCCGAGGACATCCCGATCCTGTTCGCCCTCCTGCCCCGTCTGGTTGGGCCGGCCGGCGCAGTCTGGCTCGCTGAACCCGGGCGCACCACCAGCCGGAAGTTCGTGCAGGAGACTGACGATGCCGGGTGGATTCGAGACACCGCCACGGTCACGCGAGATCCGTGGCCCGCCGACGCCGGTCGTGCCACTGTCCGCCTGCACCGCTACACGGGGATCGGGTCAGCACGTGCTGAACTGAGGGCTCCATCACCCCGACCCCACCCCGCCTGATCTACAT
>DDYL01000064.1:0-1446 GCA_002347925.1 Chloroflexi bacterium UBA2235
TTATATACGCTTCGCTTAGATCCGGTGCGAGTTGGTGGGACATCAGGCGCGGGTGCCAAGCGAATCGTATGAAAATAAAGGGTCGAAGTGGTGGTGTGGTTGCGGGTCTTGTCCGCAGCCTTCGACCCCGTCAATGGCTCAAGAACGGTGTCGTCCTTGCAGGCATCGTCTTCGCGCGCGAACTCGGTGATCCTGACCGCGTCGCCCGTGCCGTCATCGCTGCGGCCCTTTTCTGCCTGTTGTCAGGCGCGGTCTATCTCGTCAATGACGTCCTCGACCGCGAGAAGGACCAGCACCATCCAGTCAAGTCACGCCGTCCGATCGCTGCCGGCGTGGTGCCACCGGCCCTTGCCCTCGCCGCCGCCCTCGTGATCGCCATCGGCGCACTCGCCTCCGCAATCATGCTTGCGCCCGCGTTCGGCGCGACTGCCTTGGCCTACCTGATCCTGCAAGCCTTGTACGTCGCAGTCATGAAGCACATCGTGATCCTCGACGTCCTTGCGGTCGCCAGCGGATTTGTCCTGCGTGCCGCCGCCGGGGCGCTCGCCATCGACGTCCCGATCAGTCCCTGGCTCTACGTCGTCACCCTTCTCCTTGCCCTCTTCCTCGTCCTTGGCAAGCGACGTCAGGAACTTGTCCTCCTCACATCGGACGCCGCCAATCATCGCGACGTCCTTCGCGACTACTCGCTACCGTTCGTCGACCAACTCCTACAGGTCGTCACCACCGCATTGCTTGTCTCGTACATGCTGTACACCTTCTTCTCCGAAAACCTTCCCCGAAGTCACGCGATGATGCTGACCATCCCGTTCCCCCTGTACGGCATCTTCCGGTACCTCTACCTGATCCATGTGCGAGGTGATGGCGGTGCCCCCGAAGAGGTTCTCCTCCGTGACCGTCCCCTGGCGTGGTGTTGCGTTGCGTGGGTCGCCGCCTCGATTGCGGTCGTCTATCTCGGCTAGGAAAGTCCCACAGAAAGCGGAGCAAATGAATCAGGCGGGGTTGGTGAGCGAAGCCTGGGGAAGCGAACCGCATGTACATCGGGGGCGACGGGGAGGGCAAGCGAAGCGCGTGTACATCGGGGGCGACGGGGAGGGGTGGTAGCGGGCAACGACGGACACTTTCTCCGTGATATGCGGCTTCACCAAGAAAGAACCACTTCCTGCCCACCCACGTCACAACCCCACCGTCCCGGACCGGCGAGGGCGCTCCCAGCAATCCAAAATCTTCGCGGACCACCCCGGTGCCACACTCGCACCGCTCCCGAGGCATCGCTGATTACGAAGCACTTCGCCGCCGTGCCGGAGGGGATACCGTTCAAACGATGACCATGCGAGTTCTCGTTACCGGCGGCGCAGGCTTCCTTGGCGTGAACCTCGCGCACCACTTGAGCATGCAGGGGGTCACCGTCATCTCCCTGGACATCGCCACCTCCGTTGCCGCGGA
>DDYL01000064.1:1512-2361 GCA_002347925.1 Chloroflexi bacterium UBA2235
TGGCGCCCGCACGACATCCGCACCACCAACATCGCAGGTACGCACACCGTCCTCGACTGTGCGCGGTCGGCGGGTGTGCCTCGCACCGTCTTCATCTCTTCAACCGCCGTCTACGGCGTCCCCGACAAGCACCCGATAGACGAGACCGACCCGATGATTGGCGTGGGTCCGTACGGCGAAAGCAAGGTCGCTGCCGAGCAAATCTGCGCCGCCTACCGCGCCCAGGGCTACTGCGTGCCGGTCGTGCGCCCGAAGACCTTTCTCGGTCCGGGACGCCTCGGTGTCTTCCAGATCCTCTACGACTGGGTATTCGCCGGCAAGCGCATCCCCATCCTCGGACCAGGGCACAACCGCTACCAGTTGCTCGAGGTCAGCGACCTGTGCGACGCCATATGGCGGGCAGCCACCCATGCGTCCGATCGGGTCAACGACACCTTCAATGTCGGCGCCTCCCGCTTCGCAACTGTCGCCGAGGATGTGGGGGACCTGTGCCTCCATGCCGGAACGCGCGCACAGGTCTTCCCTGTCCCGGCGTGGCCGGCAAAGACCGCCCTCCGAAGCCTGGAAGCCGTCAATCTCTCACCCCTCTACCGTTGGGTCTACGGCACTGCGGACCGGGATTCCTACGTCTCAACGACCAAGATCAGCGATGCCCTCGACTGGCACCCACGGCATAGCAACGCCGAGGCCCTGATCCATGCCTACGACTGGTACGTCGAACACCGTTCCGAACTCGGCACAAGCACTGGGGTGACCCACCGGGTCGCGTGGGACCAGGGCGCCCTCGCGCTGCTGAAGAAACTCCTGTGAACACCCAAAACCCCCAGTGCCCATCCCCATCGCCCCGGA
>DDYL01000064.1:2527-3063 GCA_002347925.1 Chloroflexi bacterium UBA2235
TTGCAAGACGCTTCGCTTGCCCTGTCGCCCGGGCATCCCTCATCCCACCCGCCGCATCGGGGGAGGGCCATGCGAAGCGTATGTACATCGGGGGCGATGGGCTTGGCGAGCGCAGCGAGCATATGAATCAGGCGGGCTTAGCGAAGCATATGAATCAGGCGGGGTTGGGGAGCGCAGCGAGGGGTTGGGGAGCGCAGCGTGGGGAGGGGTGAGAAATCAGGCGGGGTGCTGCTGGGGTGTGGAGACGGGGCTCCAGGAGGAATGCCATGTGGATCATCGCATCGGGGTGTGCCGGGCTACTGGCTATCGGCGCCTTGGCGTGGGCACTCCGTCGTGCCTTGGAAGCGCCCTCTCGCACGTGACCTGTGTGAAGTGCAGACGGCTACGCGGGTCGGGCATGAACCCGATAGCGGCCCTGCTGGAAGACGATTGGCCTCGTCGAGATCGGTTCGAGGACTCGCCGGACGTCGGGATCCGCCTTGATCCACGCATCGGTAACGTCGTCGAGGATGATGAAGCGGGCCTGATCGGCTGCC
>DDYL01000205.1 GCA_002347925.1 Chloroflexi bacterium UBA2235
GGCCCTCGTCGCGCAACGCCAACTGGCCTCCATCGAAGTTCTGTACGGCGAACCATCGACCAGCACCGGCCTTGCCGGGGTGGCGAAACTGGTCGCCCAGGGCACCATCGCCCCGCCCGACCGGGTCGTCGTCCTCGCCTGCGGGGGCGGATTCCGCGAAACGCATGCCCTCGAAGGGATCGTCCCGGCCGACCGCCACCCCTTGCACGCCGACCGGCTTCTGGAATACCTCGGGATCGGGTAGTCACGTCGCGGGGATTGCGCTCATCCGCGAAATCCTCCTCGTCGAACCTAAGGTGATGGCAACCACGCGCCAATGCTCCAGCCCCGCTTTGTTAGGCAGGTCGATCACGTGTCTCATGCTGCGTGGTGAGGAACCCCGACGCATTCCGTTCGATCGTGGCCTGTATGCCCGGCGGAGTTAAACCTGATCTTCGTCGATTTGCTCGAGAGGGTCGAGGGCCACGGACGCAGGACCGCATTCCCTTTTCCAGGTACCTCACTGGCACCACATTCACAGGGATGGTTACCGCACGGTTCAAACCGGTAGTTCAAGTGGCGGCGTGCTTTGCAACATCGATGCTCCGGGTGTTGAAACCACTGCTACCATGACTTGACGGGCCGTGTCCCGACACCAGTGGGTGCGCACGAATCCGTGCGTTGGTTGCCCCGGGGATTGGCCCACAGGATCAGTCGTGGGGTGAGGTGTTCGCACCGGATCCCCTCCCCCACACTCCAGCACGTACGGAATGGCACGGAAATGACGGAGACCACGCCCAAGAAGACCCGCGGAAGGCCCAGGACATTTGCCGGCGATCATGCGCTGGATGTCGCCTTCGAGGGCTACTGGCGGGAGGGCATGTACGGCATGTCCGTGAACGAGGTATGCCGTCGTGCGGGTGTCTCCAAGCCTGGTCTCTACCGTGCGTACGGCAGTGAGGATGGTCTGACCAGTGCGGTTCTCCAGCGGTATGAAGAGACTCAGACCGAGGCCATCCTGGAAATCCTTGTGCAGGACCGGCCATTTGCCGAGGTCCTGAAGGATCTCGTCTGGGCGTTCACCGAAGTGGGGGATGCACCGGTCGGGTGCCTGCTTACCAAGATGCGTTCCGCGGTGACGGTGATCGGCCCCAGGACCCAGGCGCGGATCGAACAGGTGCGCGGGAAGTTGCTTGGTGCCTTTGCCGATTGGATACGTCGCGCCCGCGCCCGGGGAGAGATCAACCCCGAGGTAAGCGACGACCTCGCCACGGGCTATCTGGACACCCAGCTCACGACAATCCTGACCAGAATGGGTGCGAACGATGACCCACTGACCATCCGCACGGAAGCATCCCTGGCCTTCTCGGTCCTCACGAAGGGGGCCCTCGGGTGGTGGCCAGCGACCGCGTGAAGGGTTGACACCAGATCTGGCAAGCCAAGGCACCCTTGGTGGTTCCCCGGCCTGTCCGCGCTTGGACCCGCGCGTGCAGGGCCCTTGGGGCGGTGGACCCGGATTGATCCGTCTCCCGTATCAGGAGAGATCCCGCACCGTTTCCCGTCCCCCATCTACCACGCGGGCCTTCGTCCCCATGCAGGTGCGGGTGGAACAAGCAGGTCCTCCGCGAATGCGACACCTGCGGGCACTTCCTCGAGGAAGCGTCTGATGCCCCTTGCGATGCCGCCCGCCACCCGTTCCGCCTGACCAGTAAGCACGGCGCGGTCGTCCGGGTGCGTCAGATAGCCCATTTCCAGGATCGCCGCCGGTGTGTGCGGTGCCACACTCGACCGCAACCGACTCCACCCGAAGGCGTAGTACCCCGTCATGTTGCGCGACACTTCACCATTGGATGGCAGACCCGTGACGCGGCCGTATTCCTCCACGATTGCGCGCACGAGTTGGGGTTCGTACGGACCCCGGCGCGTGCCGTGGGCGGCCTTGAACCCACGCCGTGTGCCGGACAGGTCGCCATCGGCATGAAGTGAGAGAAAGACGTCAGCGAGGTACCCCTCCGGCACGGTCGCCGGAATGACATCGATTGCAATGCCGTCATCGCGCAGCAGTGATGCCACCCGGTTCGCGATATCCAGGTTCACCTGCCACTCCGCAACCCCACCGGCACTTGTCCCGGTCTGTCCGGCGAGGCGACGAAGTTCATCCGGGATGTCGGCCATCCGCCAATGTCCCGCCTGGATACCAACGCGCCGCGGTCCCGTCGGCATTTCTGGACGGGATACGCGCACCATCGCACCGGGATCGACACTACCGACCACCGCGGTCGAGGCGGCCGTGGCCGGCAGATCACCCGGCGGGGCAGTCCCGGCATCGGGCGATACCGACCCGTCATCGGCCAATGCCACATGGGTACCTGAAAGCGCCGTTGAAATCCCGGCCATCGCGGTGGCGAGGATCCCGCGGCGCCGGCCAAAGCGTTGCGAAGGTTCGGCGCGACGGGGCGCGGTGTCGGTCCCGAGTTCGTGCATCTCCGCCATCTCCACCCCGGCGATCCCTTGGCCTGGCATTTCCCGATGCCCAAACGCTACGGGTGAATCCACCGGGATGCAAGTGCCGGTTGTGGAGGATCGCCACGGAAGGGTCCGGCACGTCCATTGGCCTGCGGGGAACGGGCGCATCCGGCACCATTCCCGCATGACCATCACCACCACGCCACCAACCTCTGCCATCGTGATCCGGCCGATCCAATCCGGTGACTACGAGGCATGGCTTCCCCTCTGGAATGGTTACCTGGCGTTCTACGGGACGGCGATGCCCGAGGCAGCTGCGCGCCACACCTTTGATCGCCTCTGTGTTGGCGAAAGATTGCATGGGTTCGTCGCGGAAGTCGGCGGAACCGTCTCCGGCATGGTCCACTGCCTCTTCCACCCATCGACATGGACGCCCACCGACTATTGCTACCTGCAGGACCTGTATGTTGATCCGGCGTGTCGCGGGGCAGGTGCCGGGCGCGCGCTGATCCGGGCAGTGGTGGATTTCGCCCGTGACCGCGATGCCAACCGGGTCATCTGGCTGACCAACGAGGACAATGCCACGGCGCGCGCGCTCTACGACACCGTCGCGCGGACCACGGGTCTCATCCAGTACCGCATCTCGCCCCTCTGACTGGGGTATTCCCGCTCACGAATGGTCCCCGACGGGCGTGTCACAGGCAGGTGGATGCCATACCTGACGGTATGGCACGCATTCCGGACTGTTTGCCGGCATGCAACCTGCCGGGGAGAACCGCATGGCACTCATGGACCATTTCCCATCCAACATTGGCAGTTTTGGCAACCACGGAACGAACTGGCCTGACCGGGACGAGGAACCCGATTACGATGCGCTCTCGGGCTTTGCGCACCTCGGGCGCGGGTGGGTGGACGGCCTTCTGGACCGGATTGCGCCGGAAGTGTGGGGGCCCGGCGCCAAGTGGCTTGAGACCTACTGTCACGCAAACTTCACCCTAGCGATGAGGCAGGACCTCCTGCATGTCGATACGCAGATGCGCTTCGCGCTGTGGCGGGTGGGTTCACTTGCCACGGCGGATGGGCGTCCGATCTATGGGTACTTCGTCCGGAATTCCGGGACCACGCCTCCACCGTACTTCCTGGTCGGGTTCATCACCCTGGATGACGGCATCCTGAGGTACCAGGTGCCGGGCGCGGTTTGTGAACTGATCAGGATCGACTCGCCTCCGGTCTCGCCGGCGCATTTCGTGCCGCCGTTCCCACCGTTGTTGCCGAGCACGATGTGGCAACACGTCCTGGAGACCCGACGTGAACGCATCGCCGCACGCCTGCCCAAGTTGCCGGACTACTCATTGAGGTATCTGATCACGGGTGCGGTGGGGGCGGCGTACCGGGCACGAAGCCGGGCAGTGCCCGGCCTGCGTCGTGACGGGACGTACCAGTGGTTCCTTCCGATCCACATCACCTCCGCGGGACCCAACGATGCCCCGGACTTCATCGCGCCGGTAACCATCGCCGACGATGGCCAGGGGCATGTCATCCGCACCCTTCTGGAACCACACATGGCCTATCCGCTGGCTCGCGCCGCCGATGCCGACGACGGCCGCATCCGCACATGGCGTGCCGGGGCGCAGGGCCAACCCCTCGCCGGTGACATGAACGGTGCCTGGGTAGGCGCCGGACGCGATCACTACGACCGGTAGAGGGTTGTCACCGCGCCGACCCGGCCGTACATCCAGAACGAGATGGGGATCAGCAGGATGGTCAGCAGGCACACGTAGGCCAGGGCCATCCAGACCCCACTCAACCACCACCCGATCAGCAGGAACCAGATTGCGCGGCCAAGGAATGACCGTTGGGGTATCCCGGTCACTTGCCCGCGTGCGTTCACGTACAGGCTTGTCTCCTGGGGACGCAGGGTGATGATCGACGGCAGACGGTTGATGATCCACAGGCCGACCGGCAGGCCGATGATCGTGCAGTTCAGGACCCAGGCCAGGCCCGAGACCATCGCCCCGGCCCACCATCCGATCAACAGGAACCATATGACCCGGATGAGCAGGCCCGGGCCGGACTGGCGGTACACCATCGGTGCCTGACTGGACATCTCTTGCCTGCTTTTCTAGATCATCATGGGCGTTGTGTCATGCGCACCTATTCCAAAATGATAGTCCAAGGAGTTTCCTTGTCGGGGACGTCGCCGCCGGTGGCGGGGAGTGCCCCGGGATCATTGGTAGGATTGAAAAGGATGGGTTCTGGTTGCGGTCCCGAGGGATCGCGCTGCCACGATATCCCAGTCGCGCATCCCGCAGTGGTGGCGCCGGCACGATCAGCGCAACCAACGGACTATCAGGAAGGCCCAGTGGCGACACCGACGACCCGCATGCGTGGCCTCCCGTCCAAGGGATGGGGTGCCCTGGCTGCCCTTGACCTTCACGAGGCAACTGGCCCCGGTGAAGGCGAGGTGATGCCACCGCGTGTCCGGAACGCGCCGGTTGTGGAGAGGGATGAACATCCACCAGTTGGGCGGCCAGTGCCCGCGCGGCGGTTGTTCAATGCACTGCGTGTCCCGATGGCCACGGATGATCCGCTGACGGAGACGCTTGGCAAGTTCGCACATTTTCCGGATGACTGGATCCAGAAACTCGTCGTGCGCCTGGCCCCGGAACCGTGGGG
>DDYL01000011.1 GCA_002347925.1 Chloroflexi bacterium UBA2235
CGGTGATGCGGATGTGGTGCCCCGCTATACGATTGGTGGCCGAGCACCGTCCGACGTTCGTGATGACGACGCCGGCATCGCGCTCCCGAGTGGGGCGCAGGCGTTACTCGAAGCGGAATACGAGAACATGCTCGCGTGCGTGCGATGCGGCCTGTGTCTCACTTCGTGCCCGACGTACGTCCTGACGGGCAACGAAAATGAAGGCCCGCGAGGCCGGATTGCGCTTGCTCGAGCCTTGACCGAGGGACGGATCCCTCTCACCGATGAGCTGCTCACCCATGAAGACACCTGCCTGGCGTGCGATGCATGCACCGACGTCTGTCCAGCGGGCGTGCGGATGGAACCGATCCAAGTAGCGTTGCGATCTGCCGTTGAACCGGCGGTGCGTCGGCCGGTGTGGGTGCGCGCGCTGCGAACCGTCGTCTTTGATTGGCTGTTCCCGTCAATGCCCCGCTTTCGATTTCTCGTATGGCTGGTCTGGATGTATCAGGTGTCTGGCCTCAGAACGGTGCTTCGCGCTACCGGTGTCTTGCGCCTGATCGGTATGTCCGCTGCCGACGATCTGCTTCCGCCTTTTGCACCACATTTCCTAATCTCTTCTGGCCAGACCTACCCGCCCGAGGGTGACCGGAGCGATCGGGTCGAAACGGTGGACTTCTTTGCCGGATGCGTGATGTCGACGGCATTGGCTGCGATTGACCACGCCACGGTGCGGGTTCTCCAAAGAAGCGGTTGCGCGGTTTCGTGTCCATCCGGTCAGGGATGCTGCGGCGCCTTGCATGCACACAGCGGGGATCGGACCGGTGCGGTCTCGCTTGCCCGGTCAACAATTGCGTCATTCGAGGCCGGTGGCGACCACCCGGTGATCGTCAACTCGGCCGGATGCGGAGCGATGCTCAAGGAATACGGGCATTTTCTTGCGGATGATCCAGATTGGGCGTCTCGCGCAAGGCGGTTCAGCGCCCGCGTGGTGGATGTCTCGGAGTTTCTCGCTACGCGCACGCTTCCGACAATGCATCCGATCAGTGCGGGTTCGGTGCGGGTGACGTATCAGGATGCCTGTCACCTTTCGCATGCGCAGAAGATCACGTCGCAACCGCGCGATCTGTTGCGGGCCATTCCTGGCCTCGAGTTGGCCGAGATGCCGGAACGGTCTCTCTGTTGTGGAAGTGCCGGGGTCTACAACGTGACCCACCCGGAGACTGCCCGTGAACTTGGTTCGCGCAAGGCGGAGTCAATCAACGCGACTGGCGCCGAGGTTGTCGTCACGGCAAACCCTGGTTGTTACTTGCAGCTGCGTGCCCGCCTTAGGGCGACTGGGTCGAAAACCGAAGTCCGGCACATCATGGAACTGCTTGATGAGGCATCCGCGCCGGTTGTCGCCCGATGACGATGCTTCGGACCGATAGCGAAGCGCATTCTCATCAGGCGGGGCGATGGGGTGTGGTCACACGGGTGTCGCGGGCCACCCGCGTTGCCATTGCCACCGATTTGCGACGGTTGGTTACCACGGGGGATGTGCTTGACGCAGCGACCGATCTGGAGGTCTATGGATACGACGCATCGTTCCTCACGCAGCTGAAGCCGGTTGTCCCGGATGTTGCGGTAATCGCGCGTTCGGAGGCCGATGTCGTTGCGGTGATGCGCTACGCCGATGAACACCGGATCCCGGTGACCCCACGGGGGGCCGCCAGTGGGTGCGGTGGCGGGTGTGTTGCGTTGCGAGGCGGGATTGTCCTTGCCATGAATGCCATGAACCGGGTGATCGAGATTGACGGTCCGAACGGTCAGGCGATCTGTGAACCCGGTGTCGTGCACGCCCGGCTCAACGAATTGGTTGCGCCGGATGGGCTGATCTTTCCACCTGATCCCGGTTCCAGTCGGATGGCGACTGTTGGTGGAATGGCCTCAACGAACGCCCACGGCGTCCGCGCGGTGAAGTACGGACCGACAAGTTCGTGGGTGCTCGGGCTGAAAGTCGTCCTGCCCAATGGTGACCTGATTGAGACCGGGTCGGTTGGCAGTCGTGCCAAGCAGTCGGCGGCCGGGCTGGAGTTGACGAAACTCTTCGTTGGCGCCGAGGGCACACTTGGTGTCATCACGCGCCTGAGGTTGAAACTGCTTCCGCGCCCCAAGGCACGCGCGATGGTCTTTGCGGTCTTTGATGTACTCGAACGGGCCGGCGAGGCGGTTCAGGCGGTCTACCGATCTGGGATATCCCCGTCGGCTATCGAGGTCCTTGATTCCCGGTCGCTGCGGGCTGCCAACCTGTACCGGCCCGACCTTGGGTTGCGTGAAGCCGAGGCACTCCTCCTGTTCGAGGTCGACGGGAACCCGGCAGGCGTCCGTTGGGATGCGGAGCAGATTGCCGAGACGGTGCGCCCGTTGGCTTCCGAGGTGGATTGGTCGGATCAGGAGCCACGGATTGCAAAGCTTTGGGAAGCGCGATCGGTCGTTGGAGCGGCGGTCGGGGCACTTCGGCCCGGGAGTACCCGCGCGTACGCTGGCGAGGATATCTGTGTCCCGTTGTCGCGCATTCCGGAGACATTGCGCGGTATCCAGGAACTGAGTGCGAAGTATGACGTTCCCGTTGCCACGTACGGCCATATCGGGGGCGGAAGCCTGCATCCGGCGGTGCTGGTCAACGGGCGCGACCCGGATGATGTCAGGCGCGTCATTGCGTTGACCGATGCAATCCATCACCTCGCCCTTGATCTGGGTGGGACAGTGACCGGCGAACACGGTGTCGGCGCGGCGCGGGCCCCATACATGACACGCGAACACGGTGCGGCGCTAGACACGATGCGCCAGATCAAGCGTGCCCTCGACCCGCACGGGATCATGAACCCTGCCACGATCTTCCCCGAGGACATTCCGCCCACACCTGCCCTCGATGCGTCACTGGTCTCGGGTGGCATGTGACCCGTCGGCCAGGTCTGGACGTTCCGGCCCCGGTCCGGGTCTTGATGGTGATGGAAGCCACGATTGGAGGAACCAAGCGCCACCTTCTGGAACTCGCGACGGGTTTGCACAAGCTGGGGTGCGAGGTTTCCATTGCCTGTCCGCGCATTCGAAACGAGTCCCATGGAGATACATCGTTCTGGGATGACGCCTCTGGTGCAGGAATTCCGGTCATCGAACTGCCCATGGAGCGTGGTGTCTGGTCCCCGACGAACCTCGTGGCCGTACGACACCTGGCCGTCCTCCTGCGTCGGCACCGGTATGACGTTGTCCACGCCCACTCGTCGATCGGTGGGGCGGTCACACGAATAGCCGCCCAGATCGTCCCTCGCTCCATGAGACCGAAAGTTGTCTACACCCCTCATGGTTTCGCATTCCTCGCTGGCAGTGCTGTCAGGCGGAACATGTTTCGTTTGATCGAACGCCTTCTTGGGTTGGTGACCGACCGGATGATCGCGGTGTCGCCGACCGAGGCCGATATTGCGGTCGAGCATGGCGTCGTGCCGCGTGACCGGGTCGTGGCGATCCCGAACGGCATCGATCCTTCGGTGATGCCGCGTCCGGAACACAGGGATGACGTCCGTGCACGTGAGGGGTGGGGAGATGCCCCGGTCGTGATGACGGTGGCGCGCATGACACCCCAGAAAGATCCGGGGACTTGGTTGCGGGTGGCGGCGAGGATTGCGGCGGCATGCGCCGACGTGAGGTTCGTGTGGGTATGGGGTGGCGACCAACAGGAGATGGTCAAGGCTGAGGCCACGAGGCTCGGCCTGGGTGGGCGGATTGATTTCCTAGGCTATCGCGAGGATGCGCGGGAACTTGTGTCGGCGTCCACCGTCTTTCTCCTGACGTCCAGGTTCGAGGGTTTGCCGTATGTCCTTGTTGAAGCCCTCGCAATGCAGGTTCCGGTGGTAGCAACTGATGTCACTGGAACCCGCGATGTTGTCCGGCACGGGGTGACCGGTCTCCTTGCGCCCGTGGAAGATGTCGAAGCTCTTGCCGCTCACGTGCTCTCGATCCTTGATGATCGCGAACGCGGGGTTGCGATTGGACTGGCCGGGAAACGGGATGTCGAAGACCGATTTTCAATCGCGCAGATGGTCTCCCACACATTGGAGACATACCGTGACGTCCTTCACCAAGGGTCTAACCGACGATAGGTGACCGTGACCGCCCTTCAGACGCGCAAGGTCTTGGCCGGATGCATGCATCTGAACAACCTCACCCCTCGTTGATGGACAATAGTGGGCGGGGCGCAGTTTGCGTCCGTCCCCGGACGGGGCAGAGAGACGACACCTGATGTTGAGGCATGTGACCAACTGGTGGTCAGCGGGTCTCCTAGCCACTGATGCCGTCCTGACATGCCTTGCGCTATTCGTTGCTGACTGGGCGAGACATGAGGTGCCCGTTGGTGATGAGGTGGTTCAGGGTTGGTTCATCAAGCCACCGGTCTACCTCGCGGTCATCGTGCTTTGGCCGGTTGCGTTGCGGGCGTTCGGCGCATATGACGCACATCGGACCCGGTCGCTGATCGATGAGATCGGGGTTGTGGTCCCCGGCATCGCCGTGGCGTCTCTGGCCCTTGTGGGGTTCTTCTACGTTTTCGAGTTCCGTTTCATCTCCCGGTTGTTGCTGGCCTATTTCGTTGGACTTGATCTGATAGTCCTGGTCAATCTGCGGTTGGTTGCCCGACTGTTGATGACTTGGCTCGCATCCGGAGGGCGCGCGGGTAGCCGTGTCCTGATCGTTGGCGCAGGTCCGGCCGGACGTGAAGTGGCATCGTTGATGTCATCGCGACCATGGGCAGGGCTTGCGGTCGTAGGGTTTCTCGACGATACCCAGGCAACCGATGTGGACGGTCATCCGATCCTTGGATCGACCTCCGATGCGGCAACGGTTGTCGCCGACCGTCACGTTGACGAGGTGATTGTCGCGCTGCCTCCAGAGCGACATGAACAGACGGTGCGCGTGGCACTTTCGTTGTTGCCGCTTCCGGTGCGCGTTCGCATTGTGCCCGAACGGTTCAATATGATTGCGGCTCGCGCCCGCATCGAGGACTTTTGGGGGGTGCCACTGATTGGCATCCGTGACCCGGCAATTACCGGCATGGATCGGGTGGTCAAGCGTCTCTTCGACCTGGTTATCGCGGGTATCGGCGTGGTGCTGCTTGGGCCGGCAATCATCGTTGTTGGGGTTGCGATCTCCCTGGATAATCCCGGGCCCGCTTTTGTCGGATTGCCAAGGGTGGGGGAGAATGGCCGTCAATTTCGCATGTGGAAATTCAGGACGATGCGGGTCGGTTCGGAGAACCAGCAGCATCTCAAGACTCGTGACGACCCGCGCGTCACTCGTTTGGGTCGTTTTCTGCGTCGATGGTCCCTCGACGAAATCCCGAACCTCTTCAATGTTCTCGTTGGAGAGATGAGCCTCGTCGGGCCACGTCCGGAACAGCCTTGGATTGTCGACAAGTACGAACCATGGCAGCGCAAGCGGTTCGCTGCGCCCCCTGGCATGACGGGATGGTGGCAGATCAATGGTCGCAGTGACCGTCCCCTCCACGAGAACGTCGAATATGACCTCTACTACATCCAGAACTACTCGCCGTGGCTCGACGTGGTGATCCTGTTGCGGACGGTTCCGGTGGTGCTGCGGGGACGGGGCGCGTTCTGACGAGCGGGGCGAGACCGCTGAGGACTATCGACGCGTAGTCGCGTGGAACCTCCGGTGTGCCCACTGATTGGTGGATTTCAACTAGGGTAGTCGTTTTCAGGTCAGCGGACGCCGAGTTTCCGGGACAACGCCGAACGACGCTTCGGAGGCGGTTCGGGCGGACCCCATCTGATCCGTTCAGACCCCAGAACGACCGTGTCGCCAGTCTTGATCCCGAGTTCGTCAAGGGATGCGATCACGCCGAGTTGGCGGAGACGCTGTTTTAGGTAAGCCTGCCCGGCGATGAGGTGGACGTCGATCATTGCCACCAGTCGATCAATAGGCTCGCCTGACACGATGAACCCAACGTCGGTCTTCTCGACATGGAAGTCGCGCGCCCGGTCCCGTGGGGCCGGGGTATAGCGTTCAAAGCCGGGACCAACGGCAAAACTGTCGACGTCGGCTTGCCGTGCGTCTGCCTCGGCCTGATTCATTGAGTTCAGGCGGATGATGACCGCCCTCAGGACGTTGTCGACACCTTCACGCGTGGCAGCTGACAGGGGAAAGACCGGAATTCCGAGGGAAGCCATCTCAGCGCGGAACTCGGGCCATGCCTCTTGTGCCTCGGGAAGGTCGAGCTTGTTTGCGAGGACAATCTGCGGTCGCGTCGCCAACGCTTCCGAATATCGCTGCAGTTCCGTGTTGATCCTGTGGAAGTCACCGATCGGGTCGGCGCGACCATCGACGCCGGCGACATCGACGATGTGGAGGAGAAGGCGGGTGCGTTCAATGTGCCGAAGGAACTGGAGGCCGAGACCGGCGCCATCGCTAGCACCTTCGATGAGACCGGGGATATCCGCCAGGACGAAACTGTCGTCGGCAAACCCAACTACGCCAAGGTTTGGTTCAAGGGTCGTGAACGGATAGGCCGCGACTTTTGGTCGGGCGGCGGAAACTGCAGCAAGGAAGGACGACTTCCCGGCGTTCGGGTAGCCCACCAATCCGACGTCTGCAATGACCCGGAGTTCAAGGGCTACCTCGCGCTTTTGCCCGGGTTCGCCTCGTTGGGCGAATTCCGGTGTCTGGTGCGTGGCGGTCTTGAAATGGGTGTTACCAAGTCCGCCCCGGCCACCACGCGCGATCAGGACGCGCTGCTTCGGTTCGGTGACATCGCCAAGTAGTTCCCCGTTGGTGGCATCGTGCACGACAGTGCCGAGGGGAACTCGGATGACCGTGTCCTGTCCGGCGCGCCCGTGGCTGTTACGCCGTCCGCCTCCGGTGCCGTCCGGTGCGACGAAGTGTCGCTTGAACCGGAAGGAGATGAGTGTGTTCTGGTTCGAGTCACCCTCGAGGTAGATGCTGCCTCCACGCCCACCGTCGCCACCGTCTGGACCGCCGAGAGAGACGTACTTTTCCCGGCGCATGTGCATGGCGCCGTCGCCACCGTTCCCGGCTTTCAGGCTGATCGTTGCGTGGTCGTAAAACATGGTGCCTCAGTCAGACGCAGACTGCGCCCCCGTAAAGGGTATACGCCACGCCCCGGAAATGGCCGCGCTTCGCGCAAGGGGATTGTGCCGTGACCTCAGCGGCGTTATCCTGACATCATGAGACGAAGCCGGTATTCGGCGTTCGTTGATTGTTGCGTCGGCTGATCCTGTCACCTGCAACTGGGCTAGTTGCCCGTTGCCAAGATTGAAGCCATGCCCGATGCCATCGTGATTTCGACGCCGATTCCAGCGATTGAGAACGAACCGGGTGCGTCGCGTCGCGTTACTACGCTTCACGATCTTCTGGTTCGTCTCCGTGCCTATTTGCCGCCCAACACCGACTTGGGCATTGTTGAGCGTGCGTACGAGTACGCCGCCAAAGCCCATGCCGGCCAGAGCCGTGGTTCGGGCGAGCCCTATATCCAGCATCCCCTAGAGACAGCCCTGCTTCTGGCTGATCTGCAGCTTGATCGGGCAACAATCGCGGCGGCGCTTCTGCACGATGTGATCGAGGACACTGGCGTCACATTTGACGCACTGCGTGAGGCGTTTGGCATTGAAGTTGCCCGGCTCGTCGATGGGGTTACCAAGCTATCACGGATCCATTGGAATAGTCTTGAGGAACAGCAGGCCGAAAACCTGCGCAAGATGTTTCTGGCAATGGCCGAGGACATTCGTGTTGTCCTAATCAAGTTGTGCGATCGACTGCACAATGTGCGCACTCTGGACGGTAAGCGCCCCGACGCACGTCACCGTATCGCCCGGGAGACACTCGAGATCTACGCTCCTCTGGCGCATCGTCTTGGCATCTGGCAGGTCAAGTGGAAGCTTGAGGATGCTGCGTTCTATCACCTTGAACCTGAACACTATCAGGAGCTGAAGCGCCTCCTGAACGACACGCGTCGGGCACGAGAGACGCACGTCGAGGAGTGCATCGAGTCCATACGCGACCACTTGGCGAAGACCGGGGTCACCTCCGAGATTACAGGGCGTCCCAAGCACATCTACTCCATTTACAAGAAGATGGAGCGGACGGGGCGGAGCTTTGACCAGTTGTACGACCTGCTTGCCCTCAGGGTTGTGGTAGGCACGGTCCCTGAGTGCTATGCGGCGCTTGGAATCGTTCACAGCCTCTGGCCGCCGGTTCCAGGACAGTTCGACGATTACATCGCGATGCCAAAGGGCAACATGTACCAGTCGCTGCACACGGCCGTGGTCGCGCGCACTGGCCGATTCCTCGAGGTGCAGATCCGCACGCACGATATGCATCGGATCGCCGAACACGGGATTGCGGCGCACTGGCGCTACAAGGAAGGTAGTCAGCCGGATACGCAGTTCGAGGCGAAACTTGCGTGGTTGCGCCAACTCATGGCGTGGCAACAGGAACTCTCGACGGCACAGGAATTCGTCGAGACCGTCAAGATGGACATCTTCCAGGATCAGGTCTTTGTCTTCACCCCACGCGGTGAGGTCAAGGACTTGCCGGCGCGGGCGACACCGTTGGATTTCGCCTACCGGATCCATACTGATGTCGGACACCGGTGCATCGGCGCGCGCGTGAACCAGAAACTGGTTTCCCTTGACTACGAACTCAAGAATGGCGACATAGTTGAAATCCTGACCACCAAGTCTTCGCACGGCCCAAGTCGTGACTGGTTGACGGTTGTCCGCACAGGCCACGCGCGGGAAAAGATCCGCCAGTGGTTCAAGCAGCAGCAGCGCGCTGAGAACATCATTCGAGGGCGCGACGTGCTGGAGAAGGAACTCAAGCGCCTCGGTCTTGGTGGCATCGGCTCCATCGCCGAGACACAACTAGAGACTACGGCTACACAGCTCAACTTCCAGTCGCTGGACAGTCTTCTGGCGGCGATCGGATACGGCGGCGTCGGATTGCAGACGGTCATCGGGCGACTGGGACTTCGTTCGGTTCCCGAACCAACATTCATTGACCTACCGGAAGTAGCACCGACGGCCGGCGCCAATTCCACGGGTGCGGTGCAGGTGATGGGTGTAGGTGACCTCCTGACACGCATGGCCCCCTGTTGCAAGCCCGTGCCGGGCGACCGGATCATCGGGTTCATTACCCGGAACCGGGGGATCACGATCCATCGTCAGGACTGCCACAATGTTCTGGCCGAGGATGAACCAGACCGTCTGGTGGTCGTCGATTGGGGACGCAGCGGGGTTCAGAACTACCCGGTGACGGTTCGGGTTGAAGCGTTTGACCGTCCCGGTCTCCTGCGTGACGTTGCAGCCGTGGTGGCCGAAGAGAAACTGAACATCACCGGTTCACAGGTCACCGTCGATGCCCACGAGGGAATTGCGACGATCATGACTACCGTGGAACTCGGAAGCCTCGCACAACTAAGCCGCCTCCTGACTCGCCTCGAATCGATCAAGGCGGTGCGGAACGCCAGTCGGGAGACGCGAGGCAATGGGGTGCAGGTTCCGGCAGGGTTGCGAGACCGGGTGAACTAGCAACGCCGGCATGACTGTTGTGCCATGCCGGCGTTGACCGCACGCCTCGATTGACCGCACG
>DDYL01000146.1:0-5284 GCA_002347925.1 Chloroflexi bacterium UBA2235
TGACGAACAATTTCAGAGTAGGTCTCGGTCGCAAGTCGTTTGCAAGTGCGATCGATCGGCTAGGCTCTCACGTCCGTGCACGATACGGATAAATCTGACAAAGACCGCGACGAGAATTCTTTCATTCAGGAACTCAAGCTTCTCCAGAGATGGAGGCAGGCAACGGTTGCGTATGGGTGCCATCGTCCGTCCTTAGCCACTGAGCTCACTTCCAAGGGACTGGGACGGGTTCCGAGTCCAAACAAGCGCGCAACGCCGTTCTGGATACCCAAGTCTCCCGCTGCAAGGACATCCGGGCGATTAAGCGCAAAGATCAAGAACATCTGTGCGGTCCATACACCAATCCCCCGAACTTTGACAAGGCGGTTGACAATTTCTTCGTCGGAGAACTGATCGATCTTCTCTAGGTCAAGTCCATCGTCGCGAACCTTTTGCACGAGGTCCCTGACTGATCTCAGCTTCGCAGTCGATAATCCGCACCCGCGCAAGGTTTCGTCCGGGACGACGCTGATGGTTGATACCGACAGATTGCCTCCAACTGCCTCCAGTACCCGACCACCGATCGTCGCAGCAGCGGTGGTGGATAGTTGTTGGCCGACAATCGCCCGGACAAGATGCGCAAAGTGGTTCGTAGACCCCTCAAGCTCAAGCAAGCCCTGATCGGTCACGAGCGACCCAAGCGGTGACGATAAAGCGGACAGGTAGTCATGCGCATCTGCCCACATCTCGATGGTCTCCTATCGGGCAACTCACGGTACCTACTAATCCGGTGCACCCTACACGTGGACGGTCAGCTTGCTCTGGATCGGGAAAACTCCCGACCGTGCCACTTTAGCGACCCTTCGGACGCAGGTACGGCTCAAACCAGTCCAAGATATGCCGGAACCGCTCAAGCCGCTGTCTTGGACGTCCCGTACGGGATAGTTCATGGTCCGCGTTCGCAAACCGGACGAATCTGGACACCTTCCCGGCTAGCAAGAGGGCGACGTGCAGTTGCTCTGCCTGTTCAATTGGGCACCTGAGATCTTGTTCCGAGTGGATTATGAGCATCGGTGTCGTGATCCTGGACGCGTAGGTCAATGGGGAGTGGCGCGCAGCGGTGTCCGCATCATCAAACGGTGACGTGCCAAGCTCACCAATTGAGAACCAGAAGCCAATGTCTGACGTGCCGGAAAACGACGCAAACGAGTTCAGTGCACGTTCCGAACATGCAGCAACAAACCGGTCGGTCTGGGTCACAATCGAACTCGTGAGGTAGCCCCCATAACTTCCACCCATGATTCCCAGTCGGCTCGGGTCTATCAGCGGGTAGCGGGAGAGCGCATCATCGACAACCGCGAGGATGTCCGCAGCATCTCCCCCTCCCCAGTCGCCGATAACGGCCCTCGAAAACGCTTCGGTCGAACCCATGCTTCCGCGCGGATTGGCGTAGATCACCGCATATCCGGCACCCGCGTAGACCAGGAACTCGTCAAAGAAGCGTTCACCGTATTGGGCGTGCGGACCGCCATGGATGTTCACCAGTGCCGGCACCATTGACGGAGTTTCACCTTCGTCCGATGCCGGAAGCATGACCCAGTAGACGACACCATGTCCGTCCCGGGTGATCATGTGGCGAATGGGTTCGACCCTCTTGGTCCGTCGACACCAGTGAGCGTTCAGGTTTGTCAGCTGCCTCTCGTGCCAGTTGCCACCGTCCCCAAGTTCCGTGACAAACAACTCGGGCGGGGTGGTTGCATCGCTGGCGACAAACACGATCCTCGTTCCGTCGCTTGCAACGTGGAAACCCGAAACGTCACGAGTACCACTCACGATGTCCTGCCGATTCCCTGCAGTCCGCTGCGTGGAGCTCTCGTTTATCCCGGCGGGAGCGGAGGTGATGACGGTGGCTCCATCGTCCTCTGCAGCAAAGACCACACGCTCTGTCCCAGCGAGCCAGGCCGGACGCATCTGGGAGCTGGCAACGACGTTTCGGTCGATATGTCCGGAAGCGTTGTGCGGCACTTTCTGTTCCGCGCCAATCGGCTGCACCCACGCGCGCGTCTGTCGCCCGGTGTCAACTGGGTGCGCGTGCCCGAAATACATGACGTGCGTGCCGTCCGGTGAAGGAACAGGCATCGCCAAAGGCCCAGTTGTCGATGTCACTTTGCTGAAAGGCCGTTCGGGTGTTGAAGAAGTCTCCGTCAGGTCACCGACGTCCATGACCCAGATGTCTGAACAGTTGTCGACATCGCGAGCAGCGTGTCGGGCGCAGACAAATAGGAGCTGCTTGCCATCGGGGGTCCACGCCGGATCGGTGTGGTCAAAATCACCGTGCGTCAATTGGATCACGGCAGATTGACCTGTGTTCAAGTTCTGGCGGTCCGACCCGACCCCAACCATGCAGATTTGGCGACGCGAATCAATGAACCCTTCACCGTTCCGTCGATAGCGCAACGTCTCGATTACCCGGGCAGGGTGCGATGGTGGACGGTCTCCACTCACGACCGGCTTTCCAACATCTCCCGGCGCGCCATCACGGTCAACCCGCGCGACAAACGCAATCGCGCCCCCGTCCGGGGACCACTCCGGCGAGGAAACCCCACCCGGGCACGAGGTCAACCTGACCGGTTCACCACCCGCCATGTCCATGACATAGAGTTGGGTCTTGTCGGCAGCGGGACCAGTGAGGTCAGGGCAGTGGCGCTCGGAGACGAACGCAATCCGGCTCCCGTCTGGTGACCATCGAGGTGAGTGATCACGACGGAACCCGGAGGTGAATTGCCGAGGGTCACTGCCATTCGTCCCCACCATCCATATCGCGGAAATGTTCTCGTCGCGCACCTCGTTAACGTGCGTGACCGTAAACACCACCATCGAGCCATCTGGAGAAACTAGCGGTTCGCCAATCCACTGAATTCTGGTGATGTCTTCTGGCGTGAAGAACCCGCCCGATGTCGAAACCATGGGTGACGCGGTCATGCGGGGGATTCTGCCACTTGGTCGGCATCTCAAGCGACAGACTGCAGACACCTTCCCGTCGTGACAATCCACTGAACGCGATCAATTCACGATGCCAGTAGACAACATGCCCAATCTAGCTGCCCGAGGTTTGGTTGGTCCGACCAATGGCAACCCGGCGGCTTCGTGCGCATCATCTAACTGTCTAGTGAGTTCCCCCTGGCCACTGGATGCGTCGGTCCGAAAGGTATCCCCCTGCCTAACGGAAGCGCAAACCCGCCTGACCCGCCCCGTTTGCAATGCTCCCCCGCAATGCATCCGGTGGCGGGTTCTTTAGTTTCCAAATCGAAGACAGGTAGCTCTCCCCGGCGCGCGAGGGCAAAGACCGACGCAGGACTCTGTCAGCCGGTGTCACCGCGATGACCGACCGCGGTGTACGCTAGCAACCCGAAGGACACCGAAATGCCAAGGATCAATCTTCGTCACCGCCTGCTGAATGGGGAGACCGTCGGGGTGGTCAGTGGTCACCATAATATGGACATGGTCGACTGGCTCGGCCAGTTTCGACCAGACGCCATCTGGATGGAATGTGAACACGGACCCGGTAGTTGGGAACAGATTGGCGACTTCTCACGCGCCTGCGACTTATGGGGGGTTGGATCAATTGTCCGGGTCAATGCCAACGAACCCTGGCTGATCACGCGGACCCTTGACCGTGGCGCAAGCGGCATTGTGGTTCCGCACGTGTGCACGCGCGCGGGAGCGGAGGCGGTGGCCGAGGCTTGCAGGTTTGGGCCGCTCGGACTTCGCGGAATGTATGGCGGCAGGCGATCCTATGGAGTGCCTGACTACTACGCCGACGCCAACAGCGAAATCATTTCAGTGATCCTGATAGAGGAACAAGAGGCAATTGACAACCTCGATGAAATCCTGAAGGTGGACGGAGTTGACGTCTTCTTCGTCGCTCCATCCGACCTGGCGCAGACAATGGGACACACCGGAAATCCCGGTCACCCGGACGTTCAGGCAACAATTGACGGAGCAATCCGGCGAATCCGAGATGCCGGTCGAATTTCTGGCACTTTGGTGACCGACGCGACCCGTGACCGGTACTTCGACTTGGGAGTCCAATTCGTTATGACCAGTTGGTTGCCATGGGCGCAATCTGGTCTCAATGAATTCAAGGCGTCGCTGGCGAAGCGCAACCCCGGCGCGCAATCCTGAATGTGACCTTGCCCATCTGGCCACTCACCTGCGTTGAACGCGCAACTGGGTGGCCCTTCCCCATTTACGTTTGCGAACCGAAACGTGGCTATGGACCGATTGCAGGCCCGACATCCGCAGCATTGATCCACCCATAGCCCTCGGTCACTGGGTTGAACACCTTGATTCGGCCCGCCACCTGGGGCGCAACGACTGGGAAAACGGTGAACTGCGGTCCCGCCAGACCGAAGTCGACCGCATCAGGCATCGGGCTTCCATAAATGTGCGCGCTCGCCCGAGTCGATTGGACCCATGAAGGTGTGAGAAACACCGGCAGGAACAAGGTGCCTTGCAATTGGTCGACTGGCAATGCCATCGATACGGAGTTGGTTTCCGGGTTGAACGTCGCCTGCGGGCGCAAGTATCCAATGAACTCGCCATCGGGCCCATAGTCTGCAACGAGCCACGCGAAACTCCCACTATTTGGAACCGCGGCACCATTCGGATTGACCGGCAAGTGGACAGTTACCGTTGGGAGGTCAGTCACGTCGCGCGATCCGACCGGAACAGGCCGGCCAGCGACCACTACACGCAGTTGCAGGTCAAATGGCGCACCGGCCGGGGTGGTGTTTCCGCCACCGAGGCTTCCACGCTGCACATCTGAAAGTCGGCTAGGCGCAGGATCGAAGATTACCTCAACGTCCGCACCGGCAAAGCGTGAACGAATCGAGGCGACCAACTCCGGGCTTGTTTGAACACCGACAACGACTGGAGCTCCGCCTCCGGTCTCACCGATCATCATGACCGAACCGCCATCGGATTTAAGACCCACGACCGCGATCGCACCGGTTGACACTGCAGCGACCGCCAACCCTGATTGACCTCCGTAACCTGCGAGCTGGAACCGGGAAACGGGGCGTCCGGTGTAACTCTGGGTGACTTCCGCAGCCGACAACACGTTGGGCGGGCCTGCTCCAGCCCCAGTTGCGCCGAGAGAACCAGCGATAGAACCGTAAATCGGATTTGGGGACAAGTTTACGGACCCGCTACCGGACGACGTATTTGGGAACGCGAATTCGGGATCGAATGGGATGAAAAGTGTGGACGGCGTAGCTTGCGGACTCGTTCCGGCTGCGCCCGC
>DDYL01000146.1:5298-9879 GCA_002347925.1 Chloroflexi bacterium UBA2235
ACCCGCCTCAACTGGGTTCGCGGGCGTGGCTGGCGCGATCGTTGCATCTGCTGGGATCACGGCTGTGCCGGGAGCGGCGACGGGACCCTGAATAGCCCCTGAGAACATGCCACCAGGACCACCAGCCTGAACCGGGATCACGGTCGGGGCAACCGTCGGCGTCGGTATCGGAGTACGTGTCGGCGTTGGAAGCGGCGTTGGAACTTCAGGCCCTGGCGGATCGCGGCCCTCAAAGGAAATGGATGAAGTAAACGAAATGCTCCCGCTGCTGCCGGGCGAGGCAAGAGTGGTAGTCAAAGGGTTTCCCGCCGAATCAGCGATACCACTGCCGGTTGGGATCACAAGGCCACCTGTGGCTGAGTAGTCGAGGCGCGAGGTGAACTGGTCACGACCCACAACGTAGACGAAGTTCAGCACCGTTGTTCCAGACCCGGAAGCGTAGCCCGCACCACCGCCGCCAGAGAGGCTCAGGTACGGCGACCCGCTCACAAACACCGGGTCTGAGACCGTTACCGATATCGAAATAGTTTTCCCGAGGTAGTAGGTGCCGTTCGGACTGACTGCGTCGACACGGATGACCGTCGGGGCAGCCGTATCGATAGCCACGGCGACACTTCCGGCAAGCGACGAACCTGTCCCGGTACCCGGCAGGGTGAGCGTGGCCATATTGCCCGCTGCATCGGCGATCGCCCCGGTACCGGCACCCAGTGCAGCTGTGTCGACGTAGTCAAGGTGTGACGACGTGTCGCCGGGCGCCACCACATAGTCGAACCGGAGTGTTGACGTTCCACTCCCCGAAACGTACGACGCAACGGTGTCGACCAGACCGGTTTCCATTGCGAGCAGGGGCGTTCCGTCGACAGATACTGGCTCAGAAAACGAAATGTACATCGGGATGGTGGTCCCGGCTCGGTACGCGCCAGAGTTCACTGTGGACGAGACGCTGATCACCGTTGGGGCAACCTGGTCCACGGTGACCGGCAAGATCAGTGAGGCATTCCCGGTGTTGCCGGCGGCGTCCGTGGCCTTGGCGGTAATCGCGTGGTTTCCCGTGGCAAGCGTCGTCGCGATCGTGAACGTCCCAGTGCTCGCGGTGCCAGTCGCTCCAGCAATTTCGGTGTCGTTGTCATACAGCGTGACCACGCTTCCGGCCTCGGCGGTGCCGATTACCGATACCGCGGTCACGTTGGTCACGCCATCGGTCCGGGACCGTCCGGTATCCGTTGCGGTGGTCAAAGAAACATTGGTCGGTGCCGCCGGCGGGGTTGTGTCAACCACGACCGCTGCACCTCCGGCCAGGGATTGCAGTGTCCCAGGTATCGGTAGCGAGTAGTCCGCCTCATTCCCCGTCACATCGCTAATCGCCCCGCCGGTCACCGTGAGTGCTCGCACCGAAACGTAGTCAAGGTCCGCCGACGTGTCGCCGAACTGGACCGTGTAGCGGAATGTCAAAGTCGCCGTGCCGCTCCCACTGGTCAGCATGACCTGCCGGTCAACCAGCCCCGTCTCAAGAAGGAGCTGGGCGGTCCCGGTCACCGTGACCGGCTCCGAGAAGGTCACGACTATCGGAATGACTGATCCTGCCATGTATGGGCCGTCGGCAGCGGTGGTGGTGACCGATGTCACCGTAGGAACCGTCGTGTCCACCGCGACTGCACCAGCCGCACTGAGTGATCCCGTTGGCACAAGCGTGAGCACCGCGTCATTTCCTGCAGCATCGCGCACCGTGGCACCGTTCAGTGCCAACGCACCCGTGCCAAGCACATCGAGACCTGTCGATGAATCGCCCCGGGTCACTGTGTAGCGGAACGTCAAGGTCGCCGTTCCTGAACCGGACGCGTAATTGACCGTACGGCCTGCCCCGCCAGTCGCAACCGTGAGACGAGGAATTCCACCCGAGGTGTCGACTACGACTGGTTCAGTGAACCCTACTTCAATTGGGATCACCGCACCGATCCCATACGTACCTGGGATGACGGATGTGGCCACTCCGGACACCGTCGGTGCAGTCGTGTCGATGACGATGGTCTGCTGAGTAGACAGACCAGACTGGCCAAGCGCAGGCAAGGTCAGGACTGCCGGGTTCCCCGCCGCATCCGTCATGGTTCCAGTTAGTGCACCCGTCGACACATAGTCAAGGTGAGCGGTGACGTCACCGTTCACCACGGTGTAGGTGCACGTCAGCGTTGACGAGACCGTGACTGTCGGACAAGTGGCGTCCCTGTCTGTCGAACCGGTTTCTAGTTGAAGCTGGGAGACGCCCGTGGACGTGACCGGTTCCGAGAACGTCACGGTTATCGCGACGGTGTCACCAGCCTTCTTGCTCCCGGACGCTGTGGTCGTGACCGCGGTCACGGTGGGCGCGTCGAGGTCAACGACCACCGTTACGGGGTTTGTCGCGGCGGTCAGCCCGGCGTTGTCAGTGACGAGACCGCGCACCATGAACGTTCCAGTAGGGGCCGAAGAAATCATGGCCGTCCGGGGCTCGCTCCCGACGAATGCCGTACCCCCGCTCCACGTCACCCCGCTATCGGTACTGAACTGGGCAACCGCGCTGTCGATCCCAAACGTATCGGTCGCCGCAGACAACTTCAAGGGGACCGTGCGGGAGGGCAGAACCGGCGAGGCAGCCGGATTTCCGTTCGCATCCACGACCTCGAGACTTCCGGGAGCCGGAGGAAGCAGGTCAACCTTGACCGTGACCGCGGGTGTTGTCTCGCTGTTGCCCGCGATGTCGGTCACCCTTGCCCGGACCGAGTACGTTCCGCTCGTCAACGACGCGGCCGACAGTGAATAGAATGCTGCGTTCCCGAGAGCGACGGTGCTGCCCGAAATTACGCCGTCGACTTCCAATTGAGCGCTAGCCAGCCCGGATCCGGCATCGGACATTCCGGTCAGGGTGAACTGGGGCGTGGCAACGCTTACCAGACCGTCAGAGAAGGAAACGCCATAAGTGTCGCCAAGGGTCAGGATGCCCGGTACCGGGGCTGTCGTGTCAACCCTGATCGGGATCGTAGGGGTGGACGCGTCGTTCCCGGCCACATCGAAGACCTTGGCAGAGATGTCGTAGACACCATCGGCCAGCGAACTCGGGGTAGACAAGTCATAACCCCCGTCCGTCGCGAGCAAAACTGGGCTGCCAACATCGGAAAGCGTTCCGCCACCAACCGCGGAGCCACGCAGCTGGACCTTCCAGATGCCAGAACCGGTGTCGCCCGCGCCGGTTACCCGGAATGCAGGGGTGGCAACATTGGTGACCGCGTCAGAAGGGCTAGCTCCCGTGTCAGATCCTGTCCGCATTGCCACCGTCCCCGGCACAGGTGCAGATCCGTCGACGGTCACCATGACCGCTGGAGTGGTTGATTGACGCCCCGCCTTGTCGGTGACTACCGCCTGGAACCGGTACTCAGCGTCGGTCAACGCGGATGATGTCAAAAGGTATGAACCCGACACCGGCGCGGTCGCAGCCAGTCCGCTGTCAACAAATGACCAGCCTGATCCGGCTGACGCCCGCTGCAATTGCACTGACGCGATGCCAACACCCGTGTCGGATGCGCCAGTGACCGAGAAGGTCGGTGACGTGTGAGATGTGATCCGGTCTGACGATGAGGATCCAGGATCAGCGGACGCGTCAAGGGTCAAGACACCGCTCTGCGGGTTGGTCGCATCAACAACGAAGGTATATACATTTGATGGAACGCTCACGTTGCCCTTGGCGTCGGTCGCCTTGATCTTCACCGAATGGCTCCCGTCAGCGAGGTCAACCGACGGCGCGACTGAGAATGCACCGGATATCCCGGGTGACGATGCCGATCCAATGGCCGTGGTCCCCTCGTACAGCGTCACCAAGGCACCCGCCTCCACGGCCCCGGCTTGACCGACGAATGTCGGTCGCCGGAGCGAGGTAGTTGGCGATCCGGATACCGTCACCGATTGCGCCGCGTCGAGCGCAGGGGCTGACGGCTGGGCGGGAGGCTGGGCATCTGTCAGCGAGAAGGTCGCCGTCGCAACCGAATTCCCGGCCACATCGACGTGCCGGACACCAATCGAAACCGGAAGCGATGAGAGCAGAGAGGTTGAGACAGGGGTCACCTGCGTCTCGGTCCCGGACGTGTCAGCAGGGAATGAAATGGGCGAGGTCCCACCCACCGACACTTCAAGGCTTCCCGGCTGAGGCGTGACTGCAAAGGTCACCACCAGGGTCGTCTGGGTTGACCCGAGCGCCGGGTCGTCCTGAACTCGAACTGATAGCGGCCCAGGGTTGGCCAAATTGTCCACGACTACCTCTGTCGGAGAACTCCGGTTACCAACAGAATCGATGAGCGATACGTACACGGCGGACATCCCAGTCCGGCTCGCCGACGTCTCATGGTTGTCCCCGAGTGAAACGGTCAGTCCTGCAGAGGCCGGTCCGGAGCTGATGAGAGAGGTGAACGTCGCGTCCCGCCAGACCTCTGTGGTGTCTCCTGCACTTCCCACTGACGATTGGACCACCAGGCTGTCAGCAGTCCCCGGCGCATTGTTCGTCAACGTCATCGCGGTCAGCGACGGTGGCTGCGGGGCGACCGTGTCCTTCGTGGC
>DDYL01000146.1:9940-11949 GCA_002347925.1 Chloroflexi bacterium UBA2235
GTCTGAGTACCGATGGAGCTTGTGACGGGTACGGAACCCGAAACCTCCGAACAGGTTCCACTGACGCCAGACGAAGTCAGACGAACCGAGAGCAGCCCGGTCTCTCCGGGTGCAGTCGCGAACCCTACGTCCACATATACAGAAGACCGAGAAGCAAGGTTGATTGCGTCCTGTTCATTCGCTGAACCTGACTTGACCCTGATGGATGTGGCGGTGGGGTTCGTCGTTGCAGTGTCCTTGACCGCCGATACCCCCGTGAACTCACCTTTGGAGTTACCCGCCTCGTCAGTGTGACGGACCTGGACCCGAATCCTGCCTGACGCCAACGACTGCACGGAAATACCCGTAACCACGACGGTTCGAGGAGAGTTCGAGGCGACCGAAGTGGATGTACTAACACCCCACGATTGTGACCCGGATGCGCAGAGGTCGAAAGTACCGGTCGCCGGCCGAGTAGAGTCCGAAAGACAGACGACCAATTCTCCCGCCTCTGGCGGGGCTGACCACGAAACCTCGACACTACCCGACGCGACATTGCTCGCGTTGACCACGTCATATGTAGACCCGGAGAGCCATACCCGGGCAGACTGGGGCAACGGGTTCGCATCCCGGTTGACTGCAATGTAGGAGGAAGGCCCACGATTACCGGCGGCGTCCGACGCAGTCACGTACACACCGGATACGCCGAACGTGCCTGATGCAACCGTCTCCCCGTTCGGGCCGAGCGACACCGAGGGAAACGCACCTGACGCATCTGCCTGGGCCACAGACAGTGCGATCGTTGAGGACGATGGCTCCGACCCGAATGCAGACACCGTTGCCGACGCCTCGACGGCCCCCGAAATACCGACCAAACCGTCCGCGACCGCCGGCAAATTGTTGCTAACCGTAAGCTTCGATATGTCTGGCGCGAACGGGGGTACCGTGTCCTTCGTCAGCGTTGCTCCGGTCACGACTGACGAGGCTTGAGAGCCGACCGCAGAGACAAACTTAACGGTAGAAGTCACCGCACCGTCTGCGAGACTTCTTGCGTCGATGGACAGACCCTCGACATTCTGCGAACCCTGCGCCGAGACCGGAACGGCATACTCGCCAGTTGCCGTTCGACCGAACCGGTCTGTCAGAACGACTGTCAGGACACCCGTTTCAGTGACACCTCCGGACGGGAACCCGACGACCGCCGGGACGGCAGCGACATTCGCGAGATTGATATATCCGTAGCTAGCCGAAGCCGTCCCGAATGCCAGCGAGGACGGCGCCACCGGGGACGTCGTGAACGGCAAAGACGAGGTCCACGTCGGCAGCCCGGTCGATGTCGCCCGAAGGCGCCACCCGGACCCGGACCGAGTGACCACGCACTGGGACCACGTCGCAACACCCGCCGAGAGGGTGCCCGTGCGCCCGGCCTGGCAATACAGGTACTCGCTATAGGAGGTTCCACCCAGGTCCACCAAAGACCCGCCCGACGCAACAAGACCCAGGGTCACCTGGGTTGAGGAGTCATTGGTCCGCACGTTTCCGAATTGGTCAATAGTCTGCAAATTAATCGTGGCAACCGAGCTGCGAACCGTGCCATCTGCGAAAGAGCCACTGACGTGCGAAATCGCAGTTGCGGAGCCCGGGACAGACGATAGGAACCCGCCACCCGCCAATGGGGAAGGGATGGACTGACCACCAATTGAGATGTTTCCAGTCGCCGGGAACCGGTTCGTCGGACGGACCGAGAGGCCCGCGAAGCTGATCCGCCCAACACTGTTGCCGGTGCTGGCGCTCGATACTGCGATGGATACGGAACCGCTCGGGTCCCTAGTTACCGCCGAAGATCCCAAGGCGAGTGTCGTCGATAGTCCGACCGCCGAAACAGACGCAGTTCCACCCTGACAGAACTCGAAACCCGCGGGCGGAGTGAGTGACATCGTCCCGCTGGCAATATCGCCCGAGGCTTGCTCGGTAACGACGGGTCCCACCAACGAAGTACACGACGCGGTACCTCCGTCAGTCGTCCCATC
>DDYL01000146.1:11967-16952 GCA_002347925.1 Chloroflexi bacterium UBA2235
ATCTGAGGAAACGGGAGTTCACCGGCCGCATTCCAAGGGCAAACTCTCAAGGGGTAATTCGTCCAACCGGACAGGTCGGCGAATACAGATAGTCCTGATACAAGTGCGTGGCAATGTGTTAAAATTTACAGTGTCGATACCATTTACGCATGTGCCACGGGTCCCGAACATCTTCCGGATATACTGGCCGCCGGTAGCCAACGCAACCAACCGCGTTTGCGCCAACTCGGTTATGTCGCCACCAACTTCAACTGGCTTGGGAGAATGCAAGTGGGAAACAGTGAACGATTTTCTGGCCGTGTCGCAATTGTGACTGGGGGAGCGCAAGGTATCGGCGGCGCAACCGCCCGGCGCCTTGCAGCTGATGGCGCATCGGTGCTGATCGCCGACATAGATGTCGAACGCGCTGAAGCAAATGCTGAAGGTATCCGAAGCGCCGGAGGAACGGTCGCTGTCATCCATACCGACGTTTCGGTTGCCGCTGATGTCGAACAAATGGTGCAGGAAGCGGTCAATAAATGGGGTAGGCTGGATATCTTGGTGAACAACGCCTTCAGCGTTGCCGGCGGCGGGCTGGACAGCGGGTCGATCAGCGGGGGTGCCACTGACGTCTCCGAGCTGGCCTGGGACAGAGGAATGGGTGTCCTCGTCAAGTCGATCTTTCTGGGTGTGAAGTACGCCGTACCTCACATGCGGTCCGTGGGGGCGGGGAGCATCATCAACCTGAGCTCGGTGCATGGCCTGATGATGGCCGAGGGATTCCTTGTCTACGAGGCGGGCAAATCCGCCGTCATCGGCGTTACACGGCAGATGGCGTGCGAATACGGCCCGTCGGGGATCCGCGTCAATGCGATTTGCCCAGGACACATCGTCACCGAACGGCAGGGAGTTCAATGGAAGGCTCATCCTGATGGACTCGAGTTCTTTGCCCAGCAATACCCTGTCCGCCGAACCGGCACACCCGACGACATCGCTGGCACCATCGCGTTCCTGTCTTCGGACGACGCTTCATTCATCACAGGACAGGCAATCGCGGTTGATGGGGGACTCACCATCCAGCTTCAGGAGAACCTCAGCGTTCGGCTTGCGAAGTACATCAAGGCCCATCCTGATACATACCTCCCTTATTGACGTGCGCCGGGCGTCGCAGGTTTCGATACCCAACGCAACGCATCCGAGGCTGACACCAAAGTGAAGCCCCTAGACGCCGGGGAACTCGTGGCCATTGCGTCATCTGCCTTGGCCACGGCGTTTGCCCAGCCCACCAAAGGTCCGACACCCGCGAGCGAAGGGCCACCTTGTACGTTGGGTTGCTCATCATGCTGTTACTTGCCCGTGAACGTCACAGTTCCGGAAGTCGTTCATGCACTCAAGGCGGCCCTCACGGCCGGTGACGTGATCGCCCTGGGAGACCGCATTGCATCCGCATCGGACCAGACACGAGGTCTGGATGGTTCCGATCGGCTCCGCGCCCGTGTCGCGTGTCCCCTGCTTGACACTCAAGGCTCGTGCACGATCTACGACGCACGCCCAGCGTATTGCCGCGCGTACAACGCCAGGTCAAGCCGGGATGCATGTGATCGGCTAATCGGACCCAGCAAGGGACTTGCGGACCCAAACGCGGTCGTTGTCGCTGATCCCGCACCATTCGACTGCGCATTCGCGGCGCAGGCGCGCATCGACAGGGACCTCGAACACGCGGGTGCCGAATCCCCGCACCTAGACCTAACGCACGCCCTCGCCCTTCTCTACGCCGAACCATCGACCTACAAAAAGTGGCTGCAAGGTCACGTCGATGACTGGGTCAGGTCATGGTAGCCGGTTCTGCCAAGACGACCTACTCACCAATCCGAACTGAAAGTCGCGAAACCTCGTGAATTGCGGATAGTCCCCCAGTGGCCCCTGCCACGCCAATTCGCAGGGTATCGGGACGAGCGGCCTGCCCTGACACGCTCGAAAGGTCGAACCGCGATATTGCACTAACCTGGTCACTCGATCCGTAATAGGAAATGGTCAGCGACAGTATCCCCCCAGGTGAAAGTGCAAGCGTCACGTGTTGCGTACCTACTTCACCAAACTGAGGGCGCGCACCGACGCCTGTCGCAACAAAAGACCTGCGGACCGCTTGATTAGTGATTAGCGCATACCCTTGATTCCGATTTCCTGACCCCCTGACGACGACCGAGTTCGGCGAACGGGAACCCGCGCCGGCATTGCAAGTCGGTTCGTTCGACGCAAATGTCCCAAAAGTGTCCAACGCCACTCCCAGGTACGCATTTGTCAGTCCAGTCTGGCAATACCTCCCATAGCCGAGGCTCCCCGCGCGCTGACCAACCTCAACTGCCGGTGATGAACCGTCTGCAAGGAATACGACGATGCCGTCCGCGCCAAGATCATCTTCAGTCCATGCGGCGTAGTCGAAGTCGATGGTCAATCCGAGAGCCGTGGGCAAGGGTTCCTCAAGGTACGCCGACCCAAGTTGCATCGGGCGATCGCGCGTAAGCCGCAGCCAACCTCCATTGGACAGCGTCGCATCACCGGATATCTTCCATCCGGAGTTCAAGACGTCTCCGATGAACGCACTCCTCACAATCCACGCGCCTATCGACCCACCGTCACCCATGCTTGACGGCGACGCCTGCGACGGGGAGGGCTCCATTGGTATGTCCGTTTGAGCACTGACACTTGAAGCAGACGCGAGCGGAGCCCAACGCAGGCCCCCCTCGAAGCTCAGCGGACCGAGACTTCCCGTAGCATCACGCACCCCGGTTCCCGCCGCCTCAGATGCAGAGATAGGGAAGTATCCGATCAGGCTCGGGTCAGCCCGTGAGATGCGATCTGTGCGACTCCGGCCGCTATCGGAACGCGCTGACGTCCCGGTCCAGAACCTGATTTCGTCAACGGCACCACCGAACGGTGATGTTAACATTGGTGTCGCAACTACACCAATACCTGCGAGTGAGACCGAGGATCGGTCCAGCAGTGGCGGTCCACTGGACTGAGAATCAACCCCTGTGAGTTGCCTACCGTCAATCCATGTTTCGACGCTGCCGGACCTCAAGGCAGTCTCGAGATGGAACCATGATCCTGGAGAGATGTCTGGGGGCAGGGGCGTCGTGGTCCAAATCATGCGTGACGTAGACGAGGCTGCTGCCTGGCGTCGACCGACAACGATATTCCGGTCACTCAAACCGATCCCAAGCTCGACGACGCGGGCTCCTATCCCGACTGAAATACTTTCGACGTAGATTGACTGCGGGCCTGTCAGGGTTGCTGGTCGCAACCAAACCTCAAATGCCCATTCATCGCGGGAAGACAACGGGTCCACGGATCCCCAGTTGACGACCGCCGTGTCAGCTGTGCCGTCAAATGACAGGACATATCCCTCAGAAGCAGGCAGCGTCCCAGACGCGACTCCAAAGTCGGCCAAAACGGTGTCACCAGCGTCATCTGTGACGGTCACCTCCTCGGGCACATCACCGTCAGGCAACGGTTCCGGCGTCGCTGTCGGAAGTGCGTCGAGGACAGCAACCTTCCGTTCGGGTACNNGGCGCTGAACAGGAACGTAGGCCAACCAGCCGATACCCAATGTCCCGACAACGCCCAGCAAGACGAGGAACGGTGCCACCACACTGCTTCCCGCGGATCGCTTTGGTGAAGAGGTCTCGGCAGCTTGTTCAGTTATTGATACAAGCTCTTTACCATACGCGAATACGGGGGGAGAGGATGTGTCTGTCGGATCGACGCCACCATCACCTCTGCCAATAGGACCCGTTGGAGGCGATCCGGACGAGTCCCGTGGCTCAAGAGTTTCATATCGTGTTGATCGCTGAACCCTTCGGCGGGACAGGGAAATCACCGAAACCGCCGCAATCACTCCCAGAACCAGATATCTGATCAGTCGCGACATCAAGTCTCCAGGTTAGTGGGCTACAAAAACCACACCGTATGGGGAAACACGAATAACTTAGCCCTGTTTAGATGAAGAAGACCAGATTCGTCAANNTGGGAGAGTCCCGGTAATCGCCATGGACCGAGACGAGGCGTCACGGCAATGACTTACCTCAATCCGCCTGGGTCCCCCAAAGGGCGAACCCAGAGGGCTTAAGCGGGACCCTACCCATCATGCCGGCAAGTGAACCGCTGCGCCTCAATTAATTATGGCCGGACTGAGACGCTAGCGCGAATAGCCCGTCCGCTGCGGACCAAGCGTGTGCCAGCGCCTCGACCATAACCTGCTCCTACCCTCTCAAGATTGTTGCACCGGCATCAATGAGGATTTCAGCCCCGGTGATATAGATGCTCTCATCGGAGGCAAGGAAGGTCACCAGGTCTGCTACCTCAGACGGATCGGCCGAGCGGCCGAGATGAGGTGGGTTCCGGTCCGGCATCTTGATGTCCCAACGAACCGCATCAAGGTTGCGTCGGTACGTACGCTCCCCGATGTTGGTCCTGATCGCACCCGGACAAATTGTGTTCACGCGGATATCCCACCGACCAAGTTCACCAGCTGCCATCCGTCCGAATATGGCTTGGCCGCCCTTGGAAGTGGAATAGCAGGAGTACCCAGGCAGCGAGAACGTCTTCGTACCATTCACCGAAGCCGTAATGATGATGCTTCCCCCGCCGGCTGCACGAAGATGCGGGATGGAATGTTTTACGGTCAGGAACGTGCCGGTCAGATTGGTGTCAATCGTGGCATGCCATTCTTCAATGGTCATTTCCTCAATCGGACACTGCATGCCGTTGATGCCTGCGTTCGCGAAGACGGTTGTCAAGCTCCCGAACGCGTGAACGGTCGCATCCACGGCAGCTTTCACCGCAGCCTCGTCCCGAACATCGGCAACAAGGGCAACTGCCTTGCCTCCCGCTGCGCTGATCTCTCCCGCGACACGCTCGGCGGGCTCACGGCGCACGTCGACGACCGCGACGGCAGCTCCCTGATGCGCGCAAGCACGCGCGGTCGCCTCACCAATTCCTGATCC
>DDYL01000122.1:0-16296 GCA_002347925.1 Chloroflexi bacterium UBA2235
GCTTGAGGTTTGACCTAATGTCAGCCTGTTAGCCATACCTAATCTCAATGATGTACGAACCGGCCGATAAGCCATAACCTCGCAAGGTGATCGCGTACGTGACTCCAGAGTTCACCTGCAACCTTACGTATGACGCAAGACCATAGCCGCAAAAACCGGAACCTTGGCGGTGATCGTCGTTAAAAGTCCCTGCCACATCAAGAGTCGTGTCAAAGCCACTCCCACATGTTCCGAAAATGACCCACCCGCTGCTGGGAGCAATCCAAGAGTACTGAGCGGACCCACCTGAGATGATTTGACCTGACCGTGACCATACAACCGGCGCGCCATAGTCAGGCCCTGAAATCTGCTCCACCGTGATCACGACTGTCGCACTTGTGGTCCCATTTCCGGCGCTGTCGGTCGACCTAACTGAAAATGAATAGCTTCCGATAGCCAACGTAGGAGCCGTTATCGAATAGCTTCCGGAAACCGAGGCGGTCGTCGATCCGAGGACGGTTGATCCGGACAGAAGCTCGACCACCGAACCTGCCTCCGCGCTCCCGGAGACCGTTGGCGTTATGTCGGTCGTGGTCGTACCGCCTCCGGCCAACTGGATTGTCGGGGTGACGGGCGAAACGGTATCAAGGGTCACCAAAAAGATGACCGCAGCAGACTCATTTCCCGCAACATCGCTAGCCACGAACCTGAATTGCCATGCGCCATCCGGCAAGTTGCCAGTCGGCGCGCCTGGCACATATGAGACCTGACTTCCTGTGCCATTAAGGCTGGTGGCGCCGCCCAGCGAGTACGGCAATCCGCCTCGCGTTGCCGAAACGGTGACGGTCGAATCCGGCGAGGAGGTCACGCCAAAAGCCGGCAGTGCACTCGTGACGCGATCCGTCGATGAGGCGCCTGTGTCCGGGCTAGTCAAAACTACCGTCGGAGAATTCGGCGCGACTGTGTCGACGGTGACTGCAAGTGCTGCACTCACCGGACTGCTCATTCCCAAATCATTGGTCGCAAACGCTGTCAACTGATTGGTCTGGTTCGCCAAGACCGGGAGGGTCGCTGAAAAAGATCCGGTCGCCGATGTCACAACCGTTGACGGGTTTGAGGGAATTGGCGTTCCCTGACGCAAGAAGGTTATGCGGTCGCCGGGGTCGGCCCGACCAGATATGCCAACGGTCGTGAATTTTGTGATCCCGTCACCAATCGTTCCGCTGTCACTCGACGGTTCGGCGAGCAAGGAAAGGCTATTCGGGGTCGGCGGCACTTCCACCCGGACACCCGACACCGTCCATCGCAATCCACCCTCCAGGCGTGCATCCGCCCCGGTGACGGACCGGTCTGCAACTACATTTCCCCGACCGCCGACCGTCGCGGACAGGGTAGACATCGGGTAATAAAGTGCAAGCCCTACCTCATTCCCAAGCTGCTTTTGGAACCTCGCCTGGGAGATTGCAGAGCCGGTTCGTGCAGTTGTCCAGACGCGGAACTCGTCCATCTCTCCAGCAAAATTCGAGTTTAGGTCCACATTGCCTGCCCGGCCAATATAGGTTTGAGACGGAATTGCAGTTGGCGGACCATTCGTCGCTTGCGACCCGGAGGAAGTCGTGGGTAAGCTGTTCCCATTGACAATAATTGACACCGCGCCAGATTGGTAAGAGGCGGCTAGATGGAACCACTGTGCTGGTTCCAATGTTGATGGAAGCAACGCTTCATGCCACGCCCACTTGTCGTCGGTAACCCGGGTGTCATTCCAAATGCCGACAATGACTGATCGGTCTTGAAGTCCAAGGCCAGTGACCATGCCTTCGGTGCCGTCCGCAAGAGTGACATTTTCTGTATAGATTGCGTGTGCTCCTGAAAGTACTGAGGGCTTCACCCAAGCTTCAATCGCCCATTGATCGCGCCCGGTCAAGGCGACTGGCGTTCCGATGCCCGCCCCTCCAACCGAGAGGTCGTCAGTCAGTCCGTCAAAACTGAGTGCGTACCCCGCGTAGGATGCCGGTGGCGGAGTTGCACTTGGTGCGGCTGTCAAGGTGGCAATCGCGGTGGCCGTTGAAGTTGCTGTCGAAGACGCAGTTGCCGTTGAAGTCGCAGACGCCGTCGGTGAGACCGTCGCACGTGGCGTCGCCGTAACAGGGATCGCCACTGGGGTAGATAGGGGGGTGCCCGCAGCATTTGAAACTGCTCCGACGGCCCTCCATTCCAAGACGACGCCCGCTAGTTGCGCTGGATCTGATGTGACCTGTTCACCGCCCAGAATGACCTCATCTCTAAGGCTTGGCAGAGACGCCCGAAGTCGTACGGATGCACTCGTTCCAGGTTCAAGCCTTGGGTTAACCGGAATGGGCACCGGTGTGGTGGTGGGGAAGCCAGGCGAAGTGAGACCGCGAGGAACAATGGGCCCGACATACATGTGTTCCGTCATCGGGGTTGCCGCTTCACCTACGTTGGTACACGCAAACTTCTGACCGTCAACCGGCGGGGTCGGGACGCCGGCAACCGGGGTTGTCACGATCCACTGACCACCAATGCAGCGGTCAACAGAGAGCTGGAGCCCATTGATCGGGTCGGCTGTTAGCGTGGACCCAGTATTCGGAATGACTGCAAGGCTAAGGCTTGTGTCGAGTGTCCCGCCGTTTTCAAGGGTGAAAATCTGTTCGACGCCCTCGCCAGGCAACAGCGCCGGGAAAACCATCCCTCGGGACGTGGATGAACCGGCGAGAAGCTTCACGGTGCCCGACTGGATGGAGCCCGCCGGATTGACCTGCGCCGCGACAAAGTCAGCAAGCGTTCCGGCGATATCAGAGTTCACACCGATCAGCCAAAGGGCAACCAAGACCACAGTTGCTCGGGCAATGGTTCCAATTTGTGACCCTGAACCAGCACGGTGAGATCTCGTTCCGGCCTCGTCAATCGATCCAGAGACACTTGACCTGGGTTCGACCGGCGCCAACCCGCAGCCTTGAACTTCCGTCACACTGATGGCCACGCCAACGGTCCCAGCGTCACCCGTCCTCGGGGCCTCAACCTGGCAATCCTTCGCGGATGTGACGCTACGATCAGCAGTCACGGCGTTCACGGGTACCCGTTGAGGCACATTGTTCAGGTCGGTCGGCGCCCGTTCGCCCATCCACGCAACACGACTGCGTCTCACCGCCCTTGCAGCGCGTGGCAGAACGAGACACGCCAACATCCCGAGTGTGACCACGTACACCATTCCGGGCACACCGATCCGAGGTTTGCGAAGGAACTTCCCAACCCGTTTCAGTAGCTGCTGGTGACGCGTTAGTCTCATCTCGCTATTTGAAACCAATGGTTATCGTTGGCACGGGTAGTGAACGACGGGCAATGGCTGAGTAGCCTTCCCAGACAGGACGGCCCACTCTGTCAATAATTTGACCCGGTCTCCCGGCCAAGAATTGTTCTGGCGCCCAATTGGAGCACCAAGGACATGGCATCAGTAGCGACCCAACCTTCAAGATACCCTTGATCACGCTATTGTTCGGTGAATTTTGCACGCATCCCGAGAGGTGGCGGTCATGAGAACCAACTCCGCACGCAATTCGCCCACCAAATCCAATGCAGCGGCAATCGCGGCCCTCCGGGTCAACGAACTCAAGAACCTTCTCGGCAATCGCGCTGCCCTCATCTCAACGAACGTATGGGATGACGTGACACGCCAGATTGTCGGTGTTGTCAGTGCTGACGCGCTGATCGTCTCGCAATTCCCTTCCGTGGCTCCGATAGGCACCTCATCCCCGGTAATGGAAAACGAAGATCAGACAGTTTTATCGGGTCCGGTAGCAGGTGACCAAGATGACTGACGGTGCGCCACAGGAGATGTCAGCCGATAGCGGATCGGACCAAGTCCTCTGTTCCATGTCAGTCGCGCAGCTCAGGCACGCATACGTGACGGGAGGCCTATCACCGGTAGCGGTGACCCGCGCGCACCTGAACAGGATTACACGTGCTGACCCGGCATACACAACGTTTGTCACTGTCGATGCTGATGGAGCGATGGCCTCGGCACGGCAATCGGAAACCAGGATCCGAACCGGCCAGGAGGTTGGTGCTCTGGAAGGCATCCCGCTATCGGTGAAAGACCTGATCAACGTGGAGGGACTGAGGATGACGGCAGGGTCTCGGCGACCCGCGTCCGTGAGCGCCGTCGACGCCGAGGCCGTTGCCAGCTGGAGACGGGCTGGAGCCGTGATACTAGGCACAAACACCCTCCACGAGTATGCGTTTGGGGGTACGAGTGTCAACGAGCACACCGGAACGCCGAGGAACCCCTGGGATGCGTCCCGGATTTGCGGCGGCTCAAGTGGCGGATCCGCAGCGGCGGTGGCGGCTGGCTTTGCTGTAGGTGCGATGGGTACAGAAACCGGCAACTCAATCCGGCGCCCGGCTGCATTCTGCGGAATTGTTGGCTTCAAACCCACATTCGGGAGGGTCTCCCGCGCTGGCGTCGTGCCCCTCGCGTCATCGCTTGACCATGTCGGCGTCCTTGCGAGGTCAGTTGAAGACGCGGCAATGCTGATGGACACCATATCCACATTTTCGGGGCACGATCTAGGCTCGCGCCCTCCGCGTCTCCCCGGAGTGCGAGTAGACGCAGGCCGGTCGTCGGGACTGACGCTTGGCATTCCGTCCTCGATGCTTGTTGGATTGGACCCACTCATCGAACGCGCCTTCAATCGAGCCGTGAAGCACCTTGAATCGGCTGGCATTTCTGTCCGTAGCGTCGACTTGCCAATCGCCTCAGTTTGGACTGCGGTGGTCAGTTCCGTCACCATGCACGCGGAAGGTGCAGTTGCTCACGAGCAATTGGTCACTGGCGACCCGGAGGAATACGGGAACGATGTCCTCGCCCGTCTCCTCAGCGGTCTTGCGATCTCCAAGAGCGAGTACGCGCGCGCGCAAGCCATGCGAGAACTCATTCGGAACGAGGTTCTGAGCGCCATGTCCGGTCCAACAGGTGTCGATGCCTTCATTGCACCTGCTGTTCCAGATGTCGCTCCGTTCATCCAACCCGGTGCATTTGTGCCGGGGGACGCGCCGTGGCACGTCGGTCACTCCGCCTTCCACCTGCAGCGCCTGCCAAGTTTGCTCGGTCTTCCCGCGGGTTCGGGGCCGGTCGGGTGGACGCCGGCAGGCTTGCCACTACCGATCCAAGTCTTCGGGCGGCCATGGGAAGACAGCAAGGTCCTGTGGATGCTGGGGCAATCCATGGATGTCATCCCGTCGGCGGAAAGGCGGACCATTGCTTCAGTCTGACCGGAAATACGGCGTGCGACCACGTTGCATGCGCTGCCAGTTCCATTTCTATGGAGCGACAAGCAGAGGGTCGGTCACATTCGACCACATCGCATACCCGGGAATGCCTTTGTCCCAGACACGGGGGATTCGCACGACATCGTTCGCCGGGCACAGTGATTGATGGACAAGACCGTGGCCGCTGAGGTGCAGTCAGAAGAAACCACCGGTGGATGGCGGTTCCGCTCGCTTGGGATCCGGCTCGTGAGCCCGAAATGGAGGTGGTTCACCGTGGCCGTGGTGATCGCGTGCGCGATCACGCTTCGGTTGGCGATTTGGCAGTTCGACCGCCTGGCCCAACGCATGTCCTCCGACGCAGTCCAATCGGTTGCTTTTCGAGAGCCACCGATCGCACTCGATACCTCAACCGTCGTAAAGACAATTAGTGCCCTTGACAGTCGAGGCCTCTCGGCCATGACGTATCGGCGCGTCACGGCGAGGGGAACGTACGACCATTCGAACGATGAAGCACTCACGACCCAGGTTCTTGACGGCCAAGTCGGTGTCCACCTGCTAACACCGTTGAAGCTAAGCGGACAAGACGCAGCCATCCTGGTTGATCGAGGATGGCTACCGATCGACTTTGACCGGCCCATCCGTTGGCAGCCATTCCAGACCACTGGTGAGGTCTCAGTCGAAGGGCGCTTGCGCACTGGTTTCCGTCGTATCCCGGGAACGACTGGATTGGTGACGGGCGAGGAGACGCTCAGCCCGGATCTTGACCTCGACCGAATATCCGTGAAACTTCCGTATCCGCTACTAAGGTTGGTATTGACCGAAGCACCAGATGCTCCCGCTAAGGGCGCCTCAGAAAGCAAGCTTCCGATACGGCGTGACCTACAGGAACCAAGTACAGATATTCCACACCTCTTCTACGCGTTCCAGTGGATTGCCATCACCGTGATCGCCGGTGGGGGCTACATCACACTGGTTGCGCAGGAATTCTCAGCATCGAACCGACAGGTTGGAGCACGGGCCAGTCGTGCCCGTGCGACGGCACGTTGAGAATCTACTTGCCGTCGATGACCGCGCCCGGTTGCAGTCCACGCGTCGCCCGACTCGCCTGACCGGCGGCCATCTCGGCGAAAGCAACGACCGCAATGCCCCACACAAAGTGCACAATCATGATCGACCAGTACGCCTCCACCGGGATTGCACCCATCATCTTGAACCCGACCCAATTAGTAAGCCCAACGAGGAGTGCAACGAGAGGCGCGAAGCGTGCCAATGTGCGAACTGTGGTCTGCGGGATACCGGGACGCACCCCGAATGCAAGAAAAGCCAGGACAGGAATGATGAACGCGAGCGTCCGGTGCGTATGGAGCAATCCTGGCACATCGTTCGCCACACCAGGCGACTGTGCTATCCCGAGGGCGAGTTGAACGTACAGGGCTATCCGCGTCCCCAAGACCAAGTTCATGGTGTGTCTCCCTTTGTCACGCGGTTCAGTGACGCGCGACATCACTCCAGTCTGCCATGGCGAGCCAGTCAAAGCATTCACTTTGGCTAACGGCGTGCCTATCGGGGCTCAAGGTACGCCCACGACATGGACGGGTCCCGCCAGTCCGAAACAGCAAACGTGCGCTCCTGTTCCGTCAAGCCCGGAATTGTCGAAACAGGCTCAATCCGCCAGTCGCGCGGGATCGCACCAATCCTGTAAACCTTGTGTGTCGCCAGGAACCTTCCTAAGAGACGTTCGGCCAGGCCCGGAACCCAGACATCGTGCAGTTCCACAATGATCGCCGTCTTCTCCAGACCCGGAACAATTGCCGGGTCCAGAAGGTGGAGCTCGTACCCCTCGCAATCACAGAAGATGAGCGACCCAGACCCAACCAAGGGACCAAGCACGTCAGGAGTGCAAGCCCCCCCAACGACAACCCGGTCACCAACGTCGTTGACATTGGCGAGTTCCACGCACGAGACCCTTGCCAACTCGTCGATGTCGAACGCGTAGATGGTCGCCGCAGGCACGCGTCGAGCAAAGCCGACTGCGTAATAACCCCCGGAGCACCCGACATTCACGATCCGCGTCGGACGCAAGGCAATTGCATCTTCGATAACCGAGTGCAATTCCTTTTCATAGCAACCCACGAGTGTCGCGACCCATGCAAAGTCGTGACCGGTTGAAAGGGTGACACCCGCGAACGGGCCAGACATTACGTCATGACCGCGCGAATTTGTGATCTTCTGTCCAACCGCGTGGACGGTAGCGCGCAGAAGGTTATTCCTTGAAATGGTGGCGCGGAGCGAATCAAGCACCCCAGACCGGGAAGATGCACTCTCCGGGCTAATCGCGTTAGCGCACTCAATCCACCTCACCGCGTCCGGATAACTGCCACTTCTCCGGTGCAATTCGGCAAGTACAAGGGGTACGGAGACATCATGCGGCGCACACTGGTGTGCCTGAGCGAGCAGGTCATAGGCATCTCCCGCGCGACCCTTCTCAAACAGTTTCCTGGAAAGGTCGATGGCCGGCGCAATCGATCCGGCAGACCGCATCCTGAGTGCCTCGGACAACACGGAGAGTGCAGCATCGGGGCGGTCGGCACTGATGTGGGCCCATGCGAGGACCTCAAGGGCGATAAACAGATAATCTCCGTTGGCGCCGGCCTCGATGACACTCGACGCAAAGCGGACCGAATCGTCCCATCGCTCCGACTTCAGGGACTCACTTGCCAATGAAAGCAGCATCTTGAACTTTGCTTCAGGATCGCTCACTATCGCTAACCCGTCCTCATTAGACAGCCAAGCCGATCAATGCTTCCTAAACTGGAACGAGCCGGAAACAGGCAAAAAACCCAATCCGGCTCGCATCAGTGTGGCACGGGCGGAGGGATTCGAACCCCCAACCAATGGTTTTGGAGACCACTACTCTACCGTTGAGCTACGCCCGTCTACGGAAGCCGACTGAACGCTCAAAGCCGTGTAGGCATCTGAGCATCCCAGATGAAACACCGTACCAGACAATGCCGGAGATGCTCACCCATGCCGAACCCGTCAAGGAATGGTGCCGGTGGAGGGACTCGAACCCACACGCCTTGCGGCGAACGATTTTGAGTCGTTTGCGTCTGCCAGTTCCGCCACACCGGCCCGGAACGGCCAGAGTGTATCAGTCCGGTTCTGCGGACGCGGGGACCTCGAAGACCGGTGCCGTAAGCCATCTTTGACACGCGGTCCTACGCAGAGTCCACCGAACCTCAGGTACACTCTTGCTCGTCCGACGGGAAGTCGGGCAAATGTTCATGGCGCGTTCGTCTAGCGGCCTAGGACACCTCCCTCTCAAGGAGGAGACCACGGGTTCGAATCCCGTACGCGCTACCAAGAGGCAGCCTGCAGAAGTCAGGCTTCGCCAGTTGCAACCGGCAACGCCTCATCACTGGACCAATCGCTCCACGACCCAACGTAGAGTCGTGGTTCGGGAAGTCCCGCAATATCCAGCGCGAGTGCGTTGTGGCAGGCGGTCACACCGCTGCCGCAGTAGACGATCACCGCTTTGGTCTCGTCAATCCCAACATTCTCGAATTGCCGACGCAATGCCTCCGCAGTCTTGAACCGAGAAATGCCATCCGTTTCCGACCGAAAAAGGTTCTCGGAGAACGGCGCGTTACGTGCACCGGGAATGTGGCCTGCACGAACGTCGATTGGCTCAACACGTCCCTCGAACCGCTCTCGCGCCCGCGCGTCAATGACCACCGACCCGGGACTTGAACGGGCATCGTCCACATCACTTCGCGATGCGACAAGGCCGTGACGCGTGTCCGGGATGAACGTTGTCGGGGCAATCTTGGGCACGTCAGCCGTCACCGGGTAACCGGTTGCGCGCCAAGCACTCAGCCCACCATCAAGCACGCTTACCCGCCGGTGCCCGACCTGACGCAGCATCCACCAGAGCCTCGCCGCCGTCGATCCAGCCGCATCGTCGTAGGCGATGACATGAGAACGATTTCCTATGCCAAGCGCTCCAAGCGCGCCGGCAAAGGCATCCACCGGTGGGAGCGGATGCCGTCCATGCCCAGGTCCGCCGGGTACCGCAAGGTCGCGTTCCAGATCAACAAAGACGGCACCTGGAACGTGATCAGTTTCATACTCTTCACGGCCATTCCTGCCAGTCGTCGGCAGGTACCAACGGACGTCCGCCACCACGATATCTGGATCGTTCTGGTGAGCTGCAAGCCATCCAACCGAGACTATTGACCGACTTCCCTCGCTCATCACTCGTCCTTCACGTGTCCCGGCGCGCCGGTTCCATGGGCATTCCCCCGGCACCCGGTGTCCCGTTGAATCGAAAAACGGGTCAGGCCCGTTCCGGATACTGGAACAGGCCTGACCGTTACAATCGGTGCGTTATCAGGCACCCCGCCCCCGTAGCTCAGTGGATAGAGCAGAGGTTTCCTAAACCTTGTGCGGGTGTTCAATTCACCCCGGGGGTACCACCAACATCACGGGTGAGATACATCGTGCGGCAGTGAGGCCAGATTGAGCACAGATGCCGGCACATCCGGGTACAGCGCATCATAGGAGACCTCTCCATCAAATGGAGGCGTGAAGAGAACCGGGCGCGAGGCTCGCGATGCAACCCGGTTTGCAACACTTCCGAACACGAACTTGCCTATTGAGCCTCGGGCGTGGGTCGTCATGGCGATAAGGTCGGCACGTGACGAGGACGCATGGGTCACCAGCGAACCCGCCACGTCTGCGGACACAATCACGTCAACCTTGGTTGGAACGCCTGCGTCGCGTATCACTTGTGCACGGTCTTCAAGTGCGCGGAAAATCGCATGCTCAAGGTCGCGGGCACGATGCACGGTCGTCGAAGCCAGGTCGAGGACGGTAGTCAGGATGATCTGGCCATCGGCATCCCGCGCCATCCGAAACGCTTCGGGAAGTATGCGAGCCGTACGCGCCGAACCGTCAAGGGGCACCAGGATGGTCCGCCCTAACGTGACCGGCTCGTTGCGGATCGACGATGGATGATCCGGTCCCAACGATGCGTCATCTGGCAGAGACCATGGCCAAAGGACCAGTGTGGTGGAATGACTCCCACGAAGGATGTCCTCGGTCACGCTGCCTCGAAACATGCGTGACAGGCCTGTCCTGCCATGGGAAGTGATTATTGTCAATTGGGGAGAATGTTCTGCCTGGGCTTCAAGCAAGCCACGCGAAGCACCGCCACTCAGAACCTCACCTCGAACCTGAACGTCGGGGTTCTCCTTGTGCGTTCGTTGCACGAGTCGCTCAATGTAAGCTCCAGCAAAGTCCCGCTCGCGCGAAAAGTCGCCGACGGCAAATCCGAACATGTCGGGCGGTGGATCCAGTGGCGCCACCCGAACCAAAATCAGTGGCGATTGCCTCTGCCTCGCCAGATGAACCCCGATGGGAAGGGCGCGCGCCGACAAGGCACTGCCATCCAAAGCAACAATGATTGGCTGCGCTGTTGACGGACCACGAAGCGTGATGCTTTCCGATCTCGTTTCAGTGAAAGTAGACATATCGCAAATCCTTTGGTTGCGCCAGCGTGCATCGCAATCGCGTGCTGGACACGGAAGTCCGGGCGAAACACTCCCGGGTCCTCCGCGACCAGTGCGTTCCTGCCCTGAGCCTCAAACCACCTTGACCACCGCGATCATCCCCCCGGGATCAACGCCCTGGTTTGTGACGTGCGACAGGATATGGCAGTGGAACACCCAAACTCCTGGATTGTCCGCAACAAACTCGATGTCATAGCGTTCACCAGGCGAAATGTTCAACGTGTCCTTTAGGTAAATCGCACCCTCAGGCAACGGGCGACCATCAGTCCCTATGACCTTGAAATGGTACCCGTGCAAGTGCATGGGATGCGCTGCCTGACCGGCGTTGATGAGGCGGATACGAACTCTCTCGCCGACCTTCGCTTCCATCACGTCGGTCGCGGGAAAACTGTGACCATTCATGATGAAGTAGCCGCCGAACTCACCCAACACCTGCAGGTAATCCCGGTCAAATTTCGCATCGCGCACGGCCTCTGCAGACGCTGGGGCCGGGTCAATGATCAGCGCACCCATCAATCCCTTGGGTTCCTGAACTGCCGAGTTCTGGTGCGTGTGATAGATGTATGTGCCAGCTGGAGTCGCCTTGAACTCATAGGTGAATGAGCCACCCACGGGGATGGGTGGTTGCGTGACATCGGCCACCCCGTCCATCGAATTCGGCAGTTCGGGGCCATGGAAGTGGATCACGGTCGTATCCGGCAATTGGTTCTTGATGGTGACGCGCACGCGGTCACCTTCGGCAACCCGGATGACAGGACCGGGAACCTGGCCGTTGTACGCCCATGCCTCGGAGAACACTCCAGGGATTATTTCCCACTGAACCACGGAGGCGGTCAAACTGAACACCTTGACAGCGCCGTCCATGACCGGTTGGATTGGCTGGTTCCCCCGAACCGGAGGCGTGGCCGAGGAGGCGTGCGAGACCATGGTTGGTGTCGGAGCGGCGGGAGCGGCAGTTGAAGCGGCCTCGACTTTTGATGAAAGTCCTGCGCCCGTACCGACGATCAACTTCCCTTCCATGCCCGCTTCTCGGTGTCCTGGAAGTGAGCAGTAAAAGGAGTAGGTCCCCGGCTTCTCAAATGTCACGGCACCTGTCGCGCGTTGTCCGGGACGCGGTGCAATCTTTACTTTCGGGATATCAATCGTGAAGTCGTGTTCAATCGCACCGGTGTTGCTGACGACAAAATTCACCAAGCCAGGGCCGGCGACATTGAGCGTCTTGTTATCAAATGAGATGTCTCGCGCGGCGACCGTCAAGGTCGGTGGTTCGGCACTCGCGGCCGAAAGCGTCACCGCGCCGCCGGGACCGGTCGCCAGCTGAAATGGAGGTTGGCCCGCCACCGAACGGGCCAAGGTCCACCCCAATCCGATTGCGACAAGAATCCCGAAACCGGCGAATACGCCAGCGACACTCGCGGTGATGGTAGGCGGATTGTTCCCAGAGTCTCTGTCTAGCGGTCCTGCTGACATGGCACACGTTCCATTCTGTGATCCCACTCCCGGTTCGGTTGCGGACGCCTGAGGCCAACGAAGGCTTCGCTGACGGAGAGGTCACTACCTGCGCCTTCGGGATCACCACCCCGAGTGTGTCTGAGGGAGGTTGGAGCGCCATCGGGGATTCCACTGATCGCCTCCCGGCCGACCACGAAATATCACTACCTGCCGGTGAGATCACGAAAATCGTGGTCTTGATTTTATTACACATTTTTTTACGTAACGATCAACGATCCTTCGTCGACCCCTTGGCCATCTTTACAAGCAAGCAGTACTGGTAGGTTGCAGTCTAGGGCGCAGCAAAGCACGCTACATTGGTGATCAAGCTGTGGGGCGACCGGTGACCTGATGCCGTGAAGCCGAAACTGCAACGAAAGGATCATGGAATTCCCCTACTTTTCGGGGTGTCCAAATGATGATAATGCGTTGAATTTCCTGTGCATAACGTGAATATCTTGTGGGTTTCGGCGAACGCCAACCGTCACCGTGGGCTTTCGAAAGCGCCCACCTTGAACGGAAAAGCGACGGCACGCTCCACTCTCCCACTTGAACGCTCCGAATATCTAAATCCACAGACGACCTGTGCTTTTGCGTTTGTTTAGTGAAACTGAGAACGCATTTTTCTATGGCTTGTTTCCGCGTACGCGCCCGGTTGTTCTTGAGTTTTCTTTACCACTGTATATTTCAATTTTTTCGTATATTTCATCATTGAAGATTCCAATTTGAATTTATCGGGTAGACCCCGTTCCATCGGACGAAATGAACCGTTTCGAAAATGTTGAACAAGTGCGGTAATTTCCGAACCAGGGTGCAGGCATGACAACGGAACGTGAAATGGTCCCCGGAGACCTCCCATCCAGGGGAAACGGCGATGCACGCGGTGGAACCGTAGGCGACCGGGTTCCTGCCTCACCGCAAAGTTCCGGGGGACGTCACACGCAAGCCTCGGACGTGATCCTGCGCCGCCTCTACGCTGCTACAACCGCGATTTCGGCATTCATCGACGACGAACCGCGTCTCCTTCAAAGCGTTGCGGAAGAGTTCGCCACATTGGTGTCTGCAAAGTACGCAGCGCTTGGGATCCTGGGTGACGATGGCACTCTCAAGAATTTTGTCACCTTTGGTTTGACTGCGGAAGAGGAAACGCTTCTCAGGCCGAACCCACCAACCGGGAAGGGAATCCTGGGGGCGTTGCTTCTGGAAGGTCGGGCACTTCGGGTTGACGACGTCATGGCTGACGACCAACGCAGCGGGTACCCGCCCGGGCATCCACCCATGCATACCTTCCTTGGGGTGCCCCTCATTGCTTCATCGCGAGTTTTGGGGCGCCTGTATGCCACCGAGCGCGAAGGAGGGACTTTCACCGAAAGTGACGAAACCCTCGCAATGGGCTTTGCCGCTGCCGCCGCTGTCGCAATTGAAAGTGCACGACGTACCGCGCGCCTTCTCGCCTCGGAACGGCTTCGGGCGACTGGCGAACTCGCCATCGGCATTAGCCATGACTTCAACAATCTGCTCGCAACGATCCTTGGACGGGTCGAGGTCCTCCTGGGTCAAGTCCGGGACGTGACACACCGTGAGAGCTTGGAGGCGATCCGGCGTGCCGCCCGCGACGGTGCGGTAATTGCAGGCCGGATGCGTGAGTACGGGCGAGCCGTGGACACTGCTGACATTCGTCCAGTTGACTTGGGTTTGCTCGCCAGTGAAGCGATCGAATTCACTCGCCCGCGTTGGCAAATTGAAGAGGTACTGGCGCCAGAGTTGCCAGCACACCCAAAACGCGAAATCGTGGTCATCAAGCGCTTCGAACCCGCGCCAGAGGTTGACGGCGATCCCTTTTCGATCAGGGAAGCGCTGGTGAACCTGATTTTCAATTCGGTTGACGCGATGCCTACCGGTGGAAACATCACCATCGGTGTGCAACCGGTTGATCAATCGTCAGTTCAACTTTATGTTTCCGACACCGGGACTGGCATCCCCATCGAAGCCCAGCCCCACGTGTTCGACCCGTTTTTCACCACCAAGGGTGCCCGAGGAAGCGGTCTGGGACTTGCAATGGTGCGCAAGGTGATGGATGGTCATAACGGACACGTTGAGTTCGAAACAGATTCAAATGCTGGAACCACGTTTCGATTATACTTTCCAGCCATTCCGGTCATGCAACGGATCGCCCTCCAGTCTGCACGGCTCGGCCTTGGGGGAACGGTCCCCTCCAAGGTGCTGTCTGAAGCCAAGTTGGTGACGCCCGCGACGATTTTCCTGATTGATGACCAGGAAGACGTGCTTGAGACGATCACGATCCTCCTTCGGCGCGACGGCCACGACGTACACCCGTTTAGCGATCCGCGATTGGCGATCACCTCCTTGAATCTCCGTCGTCCTGATTTGGTGATCACGGACCTTTCAATGCCACATCTGAACGGGTGGGATGTGGCTAGGCTGGCCCGCGAAAGCTGGGAGGGTTTGCCCGTCGTCCTTCTCACCGGGCTTGGGCGGACCATCACCACCACCCAGTTGCAGGAAAACGGCGTGGTATCCGTAATAACAAAGCCACCTGAGCTGGACGTACTTCGAGAAACAATTGAACGGACCCTCCAACCTCGAAACCGGACGCCGTTGACAATCGTCGTCGTGGACGATGCCACCGCGTTCGCAACGGTGCTGAGAATGTTGCTTCGCGCAGATGGGCACAACGTTGTATTGGCCGAGACCGTGTCAGAGGCGATCACATTGATCAGGGAGACCCATCGGCTCGGACTGGTCATGCTCGATGCACACCTGCCGGACGGGAGTGCAAGCCACGTCCTGGTCGAATCTCGAACCCACGTAGACCGGCCGACGGTTTGCGTAATCAGCGGAAGTTCGGTGCCAGAAGCGCGAAGCCTTGTGCCTGACGCCGACTTCTACATGACTAAAGTCGATGTTCCGGACCGACTTGGTGAACTGATCGCACTGGCATCGCGTCGGCTAGATGCGAATGCATAGAAAGGCCGGATAAGAGAATGTCGCCGATATCAGAGACGGCGTTTGCGGAGTTCCTTCAAAGGCTCCACCGGGATGCAATGCAACACGCCGCGTCGATTTCAATCCTCATAGCCGTATGGGAGGGCGCGCATCGGCGCGACGACGCGAATGGCGAAGCTGAGGCCGCAGCGATGGTGCGCGACGAGGCACGGAAGCTTGCACAAGCACTCGCGTCACTTGAGGCAGACGGGCACGAGATGCTGGCCACGTCTCAGCGCCAGTCAAGTTGACCCTGAGTGGACTGGCCCTACTGACCGTCCGACTTTTCCGCATCGGCTGACGTCAGGTAGCCCTCGCGAAGCGCGTACTTGACCAGTTCGGCCCGCGTGCGAAGCCCAAGTTTGCTCATGATATGGGCGCGGTGGGTCTCCACCGTCTTGACCGTGACAAAGAGTTTCGACCCAATTTCGGTGTTGGTGTGCCCAAGAGCGATCAGGCCCAGGACCTCGCGTTCGCGTTCGGTAAGCGCCTGTAGGGCGGCTTGGGCACGCGCGCCGGCGCGCCTCGCCCGTTGCACAAAGTCGGTAAGCAGACGCTGCTCCACCGCCGGTGAAACGAATGTACGTCCACGGGCGACATCCCGGATCGCCGTCAGAATCACGTCCGGTTCGGCATGTTTCAGCAGATACCCCGCGCCACCTGCCTGGATTGCCTGAAAAAGGAACGTTTCGCTGGAATGCATCGTCAGGATCAGGACCGAGACGCCACGAAATTCACGGCTCATTCGGCGCAACGCTTCCAAGCCATTCAGGTTCGGCATGGCGATATCCAACACCATGACGTCCACGCCGGCAACGCCACCGAGGGCCCGGACACCATCCAGCGCACCCTCCCCATCGGAAGCCTCGCCAACCACTACAAGGTCGGGCTCATCTTCGATCAGTTTTCTGACGCCTGTTCGAAGAATTACGTGATCATCTGCTAGAAAAATCCGTATGGGAGG
>DDYL01000122.1:16354-18051 GCA_002347925.1 Chloroflexi bacterium UBA2235
TCCAAGCGACGCGTTGCACTGTATCCGGAGTCGTGGGAATCCCCGATGTTCCACCAGACTGGCCACCGTACGCTCCATCTGGGAAACGTGGGTTCCGGCGCCTTTGAAACGCAGACGGAACCCGCGATCACTGAACGGCGGCGGTCTCAATGACCAGACGCCCGGCCAGGGTGGTGAATAACGTGAGCATACAAAGGTCATTTGCCGTTGCAGTTTCCACAACGCATACCGGCGCCATGAATGAACGGGTCCTGCGAACCGCGAGTGCGCTCGCGAAACGGGCGAACGCGGACCTGGTCGTTATCGAACTGGCCACAAGGTTCGATCCTGATGGCGGATTGCTTCCCACATCGGGCATTGAGAACAAAGTCGATCAAATCGCCCGAGTTTTTTCGGGAAACATCCGATTTCGGCGCCTCCCGCTCTTGCCACAGGCTCATTCCGGTGAGCGCAATTCCGCGAAGAACGATGCCGAAATAGCCACGACGGTCCTCACCTGCGCAGGTCAAAAGGGCGACTCGATGGTCATTGTCGGTGCCAATTCCGTCGCCGATCCATTGGGTGGGTTTACCGGGCAACTGGTCGCTCTCTCGGACATCCCGATTGTGGTAGTTCCCGCAAATAGTGTCGAACTCTGCGAAGACCCATTCCATTTGGTAGTCGCCATTGACGAGACCCCAAACGTTGGATCGATTGCAACTCGAATCGGTGAACTTCACGTGTGGTTTGACGTGAGCCTCAGTTTGTTACACGTGCTTCACCCCGGAGGTGGGCGGATCAACGGTGTGTCCGTCCTGGCCCATGATCGAGCCGCGCACCAGATGCAGCGATGCGCGTCTCGTCTTCACGACTTCGGAGTGGACGACACAAGGATCCACACGGCTGTCCGTACCGGACCGACACCTAACGTGATCGTCGACCAGATTAGGCGTGAGCACGCGACCCTCGGGGTGTTGCCTGTGACATATTCGGCAGGTCATCATCGCCGGCCGAACGGGGTCTCGAATGATGTCCTCATTGATAGCCCAGTGCCGATCATGCTCTTCTGCTCGGCAGGCGCAAATGAACGAGAAGATCAACTGTCACACCTGACTACGATCGAAGCTGTCGGCAGGTAGCCGAAAATCGAGTTTCAGAGGGCTCCGAAACTCGGTCGTAGTTATTCTGTCAAGGCACGACCGAGATGCCTCCAAGCTATCGGTCGTGCACGATTGACATCAGGAAAGTGGTTGACCATCAAGACCAAACTTGGCTCCCTTGATGGTCAATTCCGTACCCGGCAGTAGACGGTCGGTTCCGGACTGAACCTCTTCCTTGAGCCGCCATTCGTTGGGCTTGTACACCTTTTCCCACTGCGATTCGTCACCGAAGAACCGCTTGGCCACAGACCGGCATGTGTCGCTCACACCGACCTTGTAGGTGAACGTCGGACCGCTGTCCTTCTTGCCTCCACCGAACAACCTGTCAAGCAAACCCATTTCATCCCCCTTATCCGGACGCTGCGCAGCAGTGGGCGCCTGAACGCGCCATGAGCCGCCGAGCAACCCCACTCGCAGATCACAGGGCAAACAAGGCCACGCTAGGTGACGCCGAGTATACGACGCCGAATGCTAGCGCGGATACCCCATTGAACTCCTACGGTGGAGTGGCCGCTGCGCCTTCGGTTGAATCCAGATTGCTCGTATTGCGCGACCACT
>DDYL01000122.1:18114-22078 GCA_002347925.1 Chloroflexi bacterium UBA2235
TCGCTTGCCCGGCTCCACTGACGGTCGGGCTCATGCATCTGGGCATCCCCGTAGCAGGGTTGCGGCTCTAACCAGTTAGGCAGGTTACGGCGCAGAAAGCAAACAACGGTTGGAGGTCGATTGCGTCCCAACCTGGAAGCCGGACTGAATTACGCGACGAAAAAGCCACGCTTTGCGGCGCGTTCACGGGCAGTCAATCCACGCTCACCAGCGTCAGGTTCACTATCGGGCAACATGGGATCAGTGAGGCGGTCACGGTTCGGTGCAAGTGGCCCGGTCGATGCGGGATGTCTGAGCGGGTCATTGTCACCGTCGTTTTCGGCGACGGTAGCCAACGCGCGGGAAATCGCCCGTAACCCGAAATGTTCGACCAAGGACGCAATTGCGTGCGGCGCAGTCGACGGCACGACAAGCTCACCGTCACCAGCTGTGCGGGCTCTTCGTCGCATCCGGGAAACTCGCTGAATTTCGTGGAGAAACCAATTCCGCTGTTCAAGTGGATCGATCAGGTAGCCACCATTTGAAGCATCAACCCCTTCCACGTACGTAAGGTGGAGGTGGAGGCGTCCGAGGACAGGCAATGCACCGGGACGCCAAACTTTTGCCCGTTGGGGTCTCGGCTGCTTCGGCAAAGGCTTGGCAGTGCTCACGCCATGCGTTGTCGGTGGGATTGAGAACGGCTTTACTCCGACAGCGCGGAAACGAACCGGACCAATGGTGCCATCAGGCCGCAGTTGATCTGATAGAGGCTCGAGCAGCGCGTCCCACCGTGGCATTCACACCACTCCCAAGCAGCGGTCAAAATTGGCCGGCGTCAACATGTCCCGAAAACAATGAGTTGCAAGCAAACAGATGCATTCCAATTGAGCAAGCTGCGCAATACCGAAAGCCGTCGCGGCCGCAACTTCGCAACTCGATATTTGATCGTACTCAACCAAGTCTCGCGGCGCCCGAAATCTAGCGGCGGCGCTAGACCATTCCTGTTTGGGATGACCCCCGCGGTCTTGATGTTCCCGCAATATGGGGATCGTTTCCACCAACGTTCGCAAACTCAGCATCAAATTCCTGTTACCGTCGATACCGTGCGGTGCGGGAGATACCGCTACGTAACTTCGACCCACACGTCCTCGTTACCGATCGGTCCACGAAGTCTGATCAGGAGTGCGCGAACAATGCACCATCGCATCTATCTGATCAAAACTCCCGGTGGAACGTACGTCGTAAATCGACCGGGCGGGGTCAACCCTCTCACGCAGACACCAGGTGGTCACAGTCAGTCACCCGTAGGGCTTCCGATACCAGTCCCGCCACAACCTGTCGCCCAGCCCGACACAACACTCCATCCAATACTTCGGCTGATCGGCCAACGCCTGGAGGTGTTGGAGGAACAGAAGCGATGGCTCGAGCGCCTCGGACGGAGCGTCGTGACTTCAATGACCTCAAACACATCCGAATCTGGTGGCCGTGACGAGGAGAGCATTCAAATTGATGTTGCGGAGGCCTTCGGCGGCGGAAGCGCATCTGGCGCCGACATCGAGTTCCCGGCTTGGCTTGTCGAAGGCGTGGAAGGTTTGCCGAATTCGGTCGATATATCGGACTACGTCGATCGCCTCGACAGATTACGCACGAAAGGCGCGAGCCTTGACGCCGAATTACTCGAGAGATTGCAAAATGGTCAACGGTAATTCGACCGGAGCTACGCACTCGATGAGCCGATGAGGCAAGCAAGTCACCCCACGTGACAGGTGGGTTCGGACGCCCGTGCGACACCGCGTACTGCAGGGTCCAGACCGAAGTGATTGCGTTTCCGGTGGAAGGGCGCGAACCAAATATCGCCGATTAGTGACACTCGTCTCGGCAACTTAAATGCACCTTGGCAGCCAAGCCACGGGTTTCACTCAGAGTGGATGAGCGCCCGCCGTGTTCACCCCAGAAATGACCAGGAAAACGCATTCGCCCATCGAACTTGCAGAGGCTACGTGGTGTCACGCCATCTCCTGCGACCGCAATGAACGGACCATTGGCTCCCTGTGGGCACCGAAAATCTTCCGAATTCAACTGGTGTGCCTGAATTGATCAGGTGGCTCGACGCCTTTGACAATAGGGTCACAGGTATCAACGGTGAGGTACCCGCGGTATCGCAAAATCAGCGGCCGTGGATCAAAGCCAGGTGCGGCACTTCAAGAGAGAAATCTCGGTGGAGGAGTTCCCACAACTCTGGACCGCTTAGCGCCAAAGTTGGAGTAGTCCCGCATTTCCAGACGGACCTGCAATCCGCAAACCAATGTGGAATGCGGGCGTCTACATTTTGCAGTGGCGCGTGATCGTGGGAAGGTCGGTCTCAATCGTCCCCGCCTGGATTCGCTCCTGATACTGATTCCATGTCCAATGCCGCTGAATTGCTTCCATCACGCAGTCACAGTAGGCCGGGTCCGCAGAAGGGTGCTGCAGGTGGCACGTGAGGATGGTTTCCCGGCGCCATTCGGTTGGGAAAAGGTTCGGGACGAGCTTGGTCCGTGTCACCAGATCACTCGGTGAGCATGACGTCACCAACAATGTGACAAGAAGGGCAACGCTCGGAAAGCGATTCATTGGAACCTCTCTGGCTTCCATGATTGGATTCGCGCCGTCCGCGCCGGGACCATGTCACCAACGAAACAGAGGGACCGCCCTCTCGAGCGGTCCCTCGTAAACCATTGTCACCCATCGACGAGTGAGTTCTGCTTGACTACTTGAGGAGTTGGAGCGCCATCTGCGGTGCCTGGTTTGCCTGAGCCAGAACTGCCATCGTCGACTGTTGCAGAATCTGGGTCCGCACCATCTCCGAAACGGCTTTCGCCACGTCCGCGTCGCGGATACGGCTATTGGCAGCGCCGGCGTTCTCGGAGGCAACCCCAAGGCTTTCGATCATATGGTCAAGGCGGTTCTGGTACGCCCCAATTTGACCACGAGTGGTGCTTACGGTCTCAATCGCGGCGTCCAGCTGGCTGATCGCGGTGTTCGCGGAAGACTGTGCGACCAGAGAGTTCAATCCCGTGTAGGTCGAACTCGTGCCAAGCGTTGAAATCCCACCGGTGGCCAACGAGGTAGTCCCGGAAGCCGAGATGCTCACGGTGATCTGGTTTGACCCATCAAGCGTCGTCGGCTCAACGTTGGCACCGATGTGCAATTTCACCGCCGAAGCACCGCCGTTCAGAAGGCTGATCTTGTTGAACTGGGTCGAGTTCGCAATCCGATCAACCTCAGAGAGGAGCTGGTTGACCTCATCCTGGATATGGAGCCGATCGGAGTTCGAGAGCGTGTCGTTCGCAGACTGGACGGCAAGCTCACGGATGCGTCCGAGCAAGGAATGTGTTTCATTCAGGGCGCCTTCAGCAGTCTGGAGGAGGGAAATCCCATCCTGTGCATTCCGCTGGGCTTGGTTGAGACCACGCACCTGGTTCTTGAGCTTCTCGCTTACCGCAAGCCCGGCCGCGTCGTCCGAGGCCTTGTTGATCCGCAATCCGCTCGAGAGTTGCTCGATTGCCTTGAAGAAACTGCCCTGCGTACTGGTGAGATTCCGTTGCGCCGAGATCGATTCGAAGTTGTAGTTAATGCGTAGAGCCATTGCCGAGATCCTTCCCTGGTGTCCTGCACCGGCGCAATCCTTTGCATCCGGTTCTGCCGTCTCTCCACTGTCACTGCGACCGTGACGTTCGTTGAGACCTCACCATCATCTTCGACAATTCCGCAATTCTCTTTAGGGGCGTTGGCTCTTCGCGGCCCCAGACTGTGAGAGAGGATGGCCAAAGGTTGTCCGACAACTAGCAACTTGCTCAAACGACCGGCGCCTGGGCCATCTGGTCCACGACGTATAAAATGCGAGAGCGAGGGAACCTCGTCGAGGTACCCCCGCTCTCATCGTTCGTGCCGTGGCAGTGTGACGCGGCCACGTCCCTGCGCTACCGGACTGACTACTTCAGCA
>DDYL01000201.1:0-1657 GCA_002347925.1 Chloroflexi bacterium UBA2235
GGATGACGGGAATCGACAGCCCCGTCTTTCCCCAATCTCGGCGGGGGACTTGAGGGATTTTCACGTAACTTTGCTCCTTTAGGCCTCGACCGGAGTGTACGGATGGGGTCGGTCTGCCACGTCAAAGGTGCACGCACCGCCATCATGATCTTCCCACCCCCGGCCCTTTCAGCGAAGGTTCGAATTTCCGTTAGACGCCCGGCGAGGTCAAGGACGCTCTTTGCACTGGCATATTCGGCTCCCACCTCAATGGTCTCGATGGCGTACTGCCCGCACGCGCGCCCGAGGTCTGGAAGTGCATTCTATTCGTATCTTGTAGCGCGAGGCACCTGCTGTTCGTTGCCCCAACAAACGTTGCTTGAAACGCCGTCGAAAGTCCACTGACCTTGCGGTCCTCCATGAACCCGGGGGGCCCAAACAAGGCCGGCAGTCCTTGGGACAGTTGAACCTCCTTGAACCCACCGTCGGCCTTTCCGCGAGTTTGCTGGCTCAGGGAAAGCAATGCCCGGTCATGGCGATCAACTTCGCGAGCTGTCCTTCGCCGTCGTCAAGGGGTCATGTACGAAACCTCGCCGTCATTTACCCAGACGTCCCGTTCAAACCTTGGTGTGAGCCCGCTGAGCGATTTCCCGATAGTCCGACATTCCACGTGTGGGCTTTGGGCGAGTCACTACCTCGCGCACCATGCGGAATGCTTGACCTGATGCCAAATTCTGGAATGCCAGCACAATGGCAGTGGTGGCTCATGGTCACTGATGTCATTCGCGACCTCCTCGGCCCGTCCTCCGGTGGGTGGGCGTTCGTCGGACTGTTTGCGGTCGCGTTTCTGGCGGCGACGCTCTTGCCGCTAAGCAGTGAGGTCGCGGTAATTGCCATGATTGGCGCAGGCCATCCAGATTTCATGGTCCTGGCCGTGGCAACTCTTGGCAATGTACTCGGGTCTTGCCTGAATTATGTTGGAGGCGTGTGGGGCGCAAAGTGGTGGGGCCGGCGCCGTGGCGCATCAGCTGATGTTGATAGAGACTGGGCCGATCAACATCCCCGAGCTGTTTCTCTGTTGCAAAGGTGGGGTCCACTTGCCCTCATTTTTTCATGGGTTCCTGTTATCGGCGACCCGCTAACAGTCGTTGCTGGGGCGTTAGGAATTCGTTGGATCCCGTTCGTCGGGTTCGTCACTCTGGGCAAGTTGCTGAGATATGTCGTCGTCGTAGGCGCGATGGATTACGTCTGGCCAGATTGGGCCCGATGATCCCGGACTTCGCGTTGCAGGAGTGTGCGCATCGCTGCCCGTACGTTCCCCGATGGATTGAAGATTGGTTCTGATGACGGCTGAAAGGTCTGATCTAGACATCAACACGAGTGCATTTCACGCATTGATCCGCGTCTTGGCGTGGGTCCCGGTCAGCGTGGTGGTCGGTTGTCTTGCTGGTGCCTCATCGGCGGTGTTGTTGCTCCTGCTTGAATGGGCGACAGCGACACGAACTGCAATGCCGGACCTGATTTGGATGCTGCCGGTCGTGGGTGCGGTGACGACTTGGGCGTACACGCGGTATGGAGGTCGCTCTGTCGAGGGAAACCGTGTGCTCTTCGAGGAAATCGATACACCTCGCGAGCGCCTCCCGCTGAGGATGGCACCGATGATTCTCGTTGCGACCAC
>DDYL01000201.1:1693-4031 GCA_002347925.1 Chloroflexi bacterium UBA2235
TCCTCCTGACGTCAGCACTGTCCGCAGGGTTCGGCTCGGTCTTCGGGACACCTATCGCCGGGATGTTCTTTGGTCTTGAGGTCCGTCGTGTTGGCCGGGCGAACTATGACGCATTGCTGCCTTGTCTGATTTCGTCGCTCGTCGGTAACGAAGTCGCACTCGCACTTGGAGCCAAGCACGCGGTCTACGACATTGGGTACGTGCCACCAATTGACCTCTGGACGGTTGCGTCGGCCGCGATTGCGGGTATCGCCTTTGGAGTGGCCGCGATGACTTTCGTCAGGTCGATGCGATGGTGTGCCAAGTTGATGTCTGACCTGTTCCCGGTCAAGGTGTTTCGGCCGGTTGTTGGGGGCATCGTGGTGGTACTACTCGGGTCCCTCCTTGGCACTGACCGCTTCTTTGGTCTAGGGCTTCCGATGATCACGGAAGCGTTCACCAAACCGGTTGCGATTGGGGACTTTGCACTGAAGGGATTGGTGACCGTGGTCAGCCTGGCAACCGGTTTCCGCGGTGGGGAGGTCACTCCATTGTTCGTGACCGGGGCAACCCTCGGCAATGCGATGGGCATCTGGTTGGCGCTGCCACGCGGGCTCCTGGCTTCAATGGGGTTTGTGGGCGTATTCGCCGGTGCGTCAAACGCTCCAATTGCGTCCTTCATCGCGGGAATCGAATTGTTTGGCAGCGCCCCGCTTGTCTACTTCGCCATCGCATGCGTCGTGAGCTACTACTGTTCAGGGAATGTTGGGATGTACACCGCGCAAGCAGTCGGTGAGCACAAGGTCCCCATCACCTTGCCATTTGCGGTCAAATCGACCAAGTGAGGTCCGTAGTCACGCGGGGATACACTGGATGATGTGAGCGCGAACTGCATTGAGACGGCGCGCATGGTCACCCGGAGGGACAGGTAGCAATGGCGAAAATCCCGGTCGCAGTGCAAATCTATTCGGTCAGAGAGCTTTACAAGAGCGATCTCCATGCGACCCTCAGAGAAGTTGCGGGCATGGGCTATGAGGGTGTCGATTTCTACGGTGACGTGCCGTTACCCGCGCGGGAGTTGCGAGCCGTCCTGGACGACTTGGGCCTGAAGTGTGCAGGATGGCATGTCAGCTACCTCAAGTTTGACCCTTCAGTCATTCAGGAGACTATTGATTATCACTCCGAGTTAGGGAACAAGTATTTGATCGTACCTGGGTTGCCACGGGATCAATTCAAGTCGCATGACGACATGAAGCGATGGGCCCACTGGTTTGATGCAAATGCAGCGACGCTTGCTCCTCACGGAATGGTGACTGGCTATCACAGCCATGACGGGGATCACATAGTCATCGATGGACACACGCTCTGGGACACGCTCTTCGGCGCAACGGGCCAGAACGTGGTGATGCAGATTGACCTCGGCAACTCGGCACACGGAGGCGTCGATGTGGTGTCGGAGCTCCGCAAGTATCCGGGGCGGGCGACCACGGTTCATTTGAAGCCGTACTCACCGTCACTTAAAGCACGAGGGCAAGACCCGTTTGGTCCAGTCATTGGAAAGGATGAGTTGGACTGGAACACCATTCTGAACGTGTGCGAAACCACTGCTGGAACAGCGTGGTACATCGTGGAGTATGAGTGTGATGCCCTTCCGGCGTTGGACGGAATTCGCCTCTGCCTTGAAGGATTGCGTCACTTGGGACGCTAGCGAGGAAATCCAGCGGGAACCGAACGTGGCCGATCAGAAACCCGGCAGCGTTCAGTTCCCGGCCCAAGGATCCTAGTCGACCCACTTGGTTACTGGAGGCAAATCCACCCCGTTTGCCGAGGCGATTTCGGCGAGCGATTCCCATGTCGTACTTGGTAGGGAAATGCCGTTGACTTTTCTACGCTTGGCCGATTGCGACTCGGGATCTCCAGGGATCAGAACTGCCTCCGTGCCCGGTGCTGGGCGCACTCGTCGGGCCGCGCGAGAGACACGCGTGACGTTCTGGCGATAAGCGATTGGATCGCCAAACGCGCCTGGGTCGATCAGAATGAGAAGTGCGCCGGCGGCGCACTCGTCAAATCCGCCCGGCGGGGGCAGCGCCCCCACAAGGTTTGGTTGTGGCTGACCAATCGAGCCGAGCGCGCCCAAAAGCGCAGACGCAAACGCCAGACCATACCCCTTGTGTCCGGCAGCTGCGCCCCCAAGGGGCAACAATACGCCGCCGTCATAGAAGTCCTGCGCCGTGGTTGTAGGCAACCCGTTCGCGTCCAGGATGCACCCTTCCGGAACAGGCTTGTTGCTGTCACGCGCAACCCTCACTTTGCCCTCGGGAATGACGGTGGTCGCGAAGTCGACAAGGACTGGGTCCCC
>DDYL01000201.1:4037-5471 GCA_002347925.1 Chloroflexi bacterium UBA2235
GCCCCGGCACCGCCGAACGGCGAGGCGCCACCAACTCCGGGCCCCGCGGCACCTACGGTGACAATCGCAACATGGCCGTTACGACCCGCGGTGTCAACGTAATCACCAATTCGACCCAGATGGTTTGCGTTTCGGATGGCGACAACGACTGCTCCGAGGCCCTTAACGCGGGATGTCGCGACTTCGAGAGCGTATGCTGCCGCGACCTGACCAAACGTGCACTCGCCGTCCACCACCACCGTCGCACCCATTTCTGAATGGATGTGTGGGTTTCCAGAAGGATTGACAACCTTTTGGCGGATCATCTCCACGTATTGCGGGATGCGCATCACTCCGTGCGAGTCGTGCCCTGCCAGGTTCGAGTGCACCAGATGTCTCGCAACTTCGGCAGCGTTCGCGCGTGGCGTGCCCAGCGCAACAAAGATGTCGCGGGCGAAGGGTTCAAGTGTTTCGGGTCGAGCGACAACATACTGAGTGGTCTCAGGCATGGGACGTTCTTTCTACAACATCCTGTGGGGAGGCCGGCTTCGCGACAGACTTGTATGTTGCCTGAGTGCGAAGCCTCGCTACAACCGATGCAACGGCGTCTGGCACGTGTGAAAGTTCGCGGACGGGGCGGACCGGCACGCCGACCAGCTCTTCTGGGACCGACCGATACCCAACAAGGACCGGGTGCATCCCGATTGCATCGGATGCGCGCGCGTCGCGTTCCGGGTCTGTACCCACGTAAACAGAACCAGTCGGATCCGTCTCCAGTTGCTCAATGGCGTGACGGAACAATCTTGGGTCTGGCTTTCGGTAGCCAAGGTCTCCGGCCACGACTACGACATCGAAGTAGCGTGAAATGCCAAGTTCGCGCAATTCGGCACGAACGAAAGCACCTTGACCATCGGAAACCACTCCCAATCGGTAGTGTTCGGCGAGGGCCTCGAGCGTCTCGATCGCGCCGTTCACAAGTTCGAACTGAACCCGAGACTGCGAGCGTTGGATGGTTGCGAGCGATTGGCTGAACGGCACTAGCCCTTCAGGTCCAAGCGAAGCGACAAGATCTGGAGATGACTCTTCGATCACGTTGCGCCACATCAGTGCGAGATTAAATTGGAAATGGAGTTCTGAAGAACCGTCAATCTGTCGCTGCAGGGCATCGCGTGCGCGCTCACGCAGCTCCGCGCGTCGCAGATGCAACCCGCGGTACCGCAGAAAGTACGCGACGCCGCGCATCGCGTCGTCGCCCCAGTCTTCGGTCTTGATGTCGACGAGGGTGTTGTAAAAGTCGAAGAGAACAGCAGTGATCACTTGGCATCCCTCTCGCAGGGATGATAGCTGTCAATTGGTCCGCAGATGCAGTTTCGAGATGGCTGGAAATTGCCAACACTGCTCAACGCTGTCAAGTTCACCGCCAGGCGGATCACCTTTGGTGGTGGGTCGGCTTCA
>DDYL01000201.1:5500-13390 GCA_002347925.1 Chloroflexi bacterium UBA2235
ACTGGATTGCGTCATTTACGGTCTGAGGTAGGGGGAAACCAGCGTCTCTCTCACTGGGCGCTCCACCCACGGACGGTGCTTGAAGTCTGATTTGGAAGGCACGTGCAGTCTCATTCGAGGGCCTGCCACTTCCGTATTTCTCCATCAAACTCTGGAACTTTCGGTACGCGACCCTGACCGGATCTGAAACCGGTTCATCGGCGCCTTCAGCGGTATGCCTAGCGCGTTTATTGAATAGTGAACGCCAAGAAAATACCGTTGAACGTTCTTCGTCAATGGCCCCATCCAGGTCGTCAACCCGGGAGGGCCTCAGGAGGCGCCACACGATTATCGCGATAATGATCAGTGCGACCACCGCAAGTCCGGTCTCAATAAATGATGGGTCGAGAAGTTGCGGGTCTCCTGGCTGTTCAACCTGGTCCATTGGGTTCGGGCGCCCGAATTTGCCCATCTCTACCGGCGGTCGCTCCATCTTGACCGACCCCATCATCTTCGCCAACCATTCGGCAAGCATCAGGAACGGGATCGCGACGAAAGAAAGTACAAATACGATGACGACTGCAATTGCCTGACCCAGCGATTTGAGGAGCGTAGTCACGACGCTCGTACCGCCGCCGAAGACGGTTGCAAGAAGGATCCCCATCACCACGACCGTTAGGCACATCGCCGCGACCATGCCGATCCAGTTTCGATCTGGAGCGCGGGTGGCGGTCGGTTGACCCGGGCGGGGCAATTGCGCCTCTTCAAGCGATGACAGCGCGATTGCGACAAGCATCGCGGGTACCGCGATGATCGCGACCACTGGAAGGAGGTCGGTGATGAGCCACGGAAGCACCGCGCGCGCCACGCCAGACGAAATGGCGATCAACACGGCCGCCGTTGTTGAACGTCTCCCCGCCTCCCGGTCACCAGGGACTGCGCCACCGAGGATAGTGCCACGCCACCAGATCAAGGCAGAAAATACGATCGCAATGAGAAGCGCGCCCGTCTCATGTCCGCCTGTGAGGGAGCCAATCCAAGTCGTTGGATTCGGTGCCCCCGGGGGAACGGCAAGGAGATTCAAAGACAGTACTGCGACTGAAACAATGGCGCCAAGGGTTACCACCACGGCAAGGCGTCTGAGGGTGGGTTGCTCGTAGATGCTGACAAGCCGTGATTGTTGTCGGCGCACAATTGTGCGTACTGCCCATGCCAGTCCGAGAACTGAGGCGATGAGACCAATCGGGACGAGGGGTGTCGTTGGCCCTTGCGCCATTCCCTTGATGTCGCCAATTCGAGCGCTCGACGAAATCACAATTGCGAGGATGTACGCCCATGGGGTCAGCCAGGCGAGTTCAATCACTCCAAGGAGGAGGATGACTGCTGTTCGCGCAACGGACCAGACCGTCAGTGTGCTGGGCACGCTCGATCCTTTCGGTGACGGAAGTGAGGATACTTCGGGTGGTCGCGTGGCGCACTGGTCCGGAGGGAGTGTCCATCTGTTGGCACCCGGTTGGAGCATGGGAATTGCTTTGTGGAAACCCCTTGGCCCTAACTTGGAACGATTTCCGATTGGCTGTCGGGACTATGCGTCAGATGGAATGAAGTTCGTTGAATGGGATCGCAATTCCTGGGAGCGACCGTGGTAATCTGCCGGCCACACCGACTCCACTCCGGGTGTTCTTCACACCCGATGGCACGATTGTTGCGGATGACTTTTTGTCGACGTGAGCGTGCCTCAGTTTTACTCTGCAAGATTTGACAAGGATTGCCATGCCAGCAATGTCCTCCAACACGATTGCACCATCACACTTGACAGTGGATGAACTCGATACGCCCGCATTGCTTGTCAACCTTGATGCGTTCGAACGCAACGTTGAGCGGATGGCGGGAACATTTCGGCAGGCAGGGGTAGCGTGGCGCCCGCACACCAAGGGCATCAAGGTGCCGGCGCTCGCACAACGCTTGATAGCCGCAGGTGCAATCGGCGTCACGTGCGCGAAAGTCAGTGAAGCCGAGGTCATGGCCAAGGGCGGTATTCGCGACATCCTGATCGCAAATCAGGTCGTTGGGGAGAAAAAGGTCACGCGGCTTGCGGAACTCTGCCGGATTGCGGATGTGATCGTTGCGGTCGACACGGCTGCCGGTGTTGCAGAGCTGGACCGAGCTGCTGGTGTGGCGGGAACGCGGCCGCGGGTGGTTGTGGAGGTTGACACCGGTATGCATCGTTGTGGCGTGGAGCCAGGTGAGGCTGTCGTCGCTCTCGCATCCATCGTCTCGTCGGCTTCCAATCTTCGGTTTGCTGGAGTAATGGCCTGGGAAGGTCATACGGCGGCCATCTCTGATGAGGTCGAGAAACGTGGCGCAGTAACCGCCGCCGTCGCCCTCCTGACCAGTTCGGCTGACGCGTGCCGGGCGGCGGGTATCCCGGTCGCTATCGTGTCCTGCAGCGGCACCGGTACATACAAGTTTGCATCTGGGCTACCAGGTATCACGGAAGTTCAGGCAGGTGGTGGCGTCTTCGGCGATGTCCACTATCGCGATCACTTTGGCGTGGATCACGAATGTTCCTTGACTGTCGTGACGACCGTCGTTAGCCGACCGTCACCAACCTACATCGTCACCGATGGCGGGTTCAAGACTCTCGGGTCGATCAATGCAATGGCGGAACCAATCGGAATCTCGAGTGATGACGTCAAGAGTTTCACCCTCTCAGCCGAACACGGAAACTTGCGCTTGAGCGTTGAGAACCACGCACTACGGCCAGGAGACCGCCTGGAGTGGACCGTCGGCTACTCTGATGCGACGGTATTCATGCACGACGAGATTCACGGAACCCGCAACGGCGTTGTCGAGAATTCGTGGATTATTGAGGGTCGTGGGAAGTTGCAGTAGCTGACCGTTGGTGATCCGACCGCGCGTGAGGATCAGTCGATGGTTCTTGCAATGAACCATCCCGATCCCACGGACGCGGCTGAACTCGCACTCGCTGAAGCCCGATGACATACAGGCTTACCACTACGCTTACGAGTGCCATTACCAAGCCATTTTGGATCACGGACTGGCCGATGATCATCTCTATCACTCCCCTGCTTGACGGGGACACTCCACCTTTGCTCATGTCTCAATCCGAGAGTACGACACAGCCCGCTGTTCTGAGATTAAGGACGAACATGCTGCCGTGACATATCCGAACAACCTCGATTAAAGACTTGACTTCCATCTCATGCGACCAAGAGAGCGAATTGCGGACGGCATCTGCCGACACCAGCCCACTGTGGCCGATGGACATCGTTTCCGCGTCAAGCGCGGGCAGGCGGTCCATGGCTTGTAGGTCCGCGCGGTCGGCAGCGCGAAAGTCGTGGTGTACTGAATAGTTTGGGAGGAGGGTCCCGGCAAGTCACATGCGGACTACCAGGTGAAGTGCGAACGCGGTCCCATCTCGCGCGTAAAGGGCGATCACCTCGTGAGAGGGGCCTGGAACTGGAATGACTGTCCCGCACCGGTCAAACATCGAGAGACCGCAGAGATCAACGTGTCACTATCCGTGGGAGTGAGTGTGTCAACGGTCGCCCGGCTTGCCTCATTAGCCGGACATAGTTTTGACCTGGGATGCGAGGTCGTGAGGACCGAAGAGCGGGATGCCGTCGGTGTCAGTCGATCCGAACGCAATCGCGGACGTCCCATGACACCTCTGGCTGGTCGAGGTTCCATGCCCGCACTGAGCGGATTGACGAGAATTGAGCTGCTGGAGGGGTGATTGGGCCCGGCTCGGGCTCAGTTTCTAGCATTTCCCGACGGGAATTTGGTTTGGGGACCCCAACGGCGCAGTTGACGATAAATGCCGACTGCCCTCGGCAGCATGCTCTTGCGAGGGCCTCTCGCTTGGCTTCTGACGGCATGCACGTCACGAGTATGACTGTGGCATCAGTTGGCCACAGCGGTGACGCGAGGACCATGGCCTCTCGTAGAAGACGGCTTGGCCACGGACGCAGACGGGCAAGACCATCGAGGATCCGGGTCTGGTGCCGAGGATGGGTTCCACACGGGATCGACATGTCCCCGGAACTTCCGGCGGACCTTCCGTTCGCACTTATCCCGACGGCAACCCCGGCATTCATGGCCCATGTTGCCAGGGAAGCGGCGACCATCACGACGGTTTCTTGCGCGTCAGTGTCTCCGGCTGCCCACCATCGGTCCTCGGGCGCGGTCTCTACGTCGACGATCACCCAGAGGCGTCGACCACCCGTGGGTTCGTCGCGTCGGACTTGTAGAGTGCCGGAGCGCGCTGAGGCACCCCAATGCACCCGGCGCAGACTGTCTCCGGGAATGTACTCCCGAACACCGGCCAAGCGGGATGGATCGGCGAACAGCGACTGGCGCCTCACTCGGTCCCCCAGCACTTGCCGTGTGAGAGGCGCAGGAGCAATCACGGGCACCACGCGCGGATACACCACGAGGTCGTCACGGACGTCGAGATCGGCGTCGCGTGCTGACAGTCCGAATGCATCTCGCCACCGGAAAGCGACTGGACCGAACCCGTAGGCGCCCCTCCGGCCGCACGCAATCAAGAAGCGTCTGCGAACCCGCTCGAACGGTGCGAGGGTCAGACGCTGTTGCAGGATTTCCCGGTCGGTCACGTGAGGTATCCGCACAGTTCCTTCTATCGCTGGTTCAGTGGATACCTCTGGACCACCATCCATCGGGATATCTCGAGAGCGTTGCCACCAATTGGCCCGGCTGGTTTGATGGCGTGCCGTCGCCGGCATCAGTGCCGCCGGCCAATCATCAGAGGTATCAAGCCATGGCATCGGCAGGAGTTTTCGATTGGTTACCTCAATGACGCATTCGAGTGTGTCTCCACACGAAAGGGTCCGACTTGACAGAATGCGTCGATACTCGATTCCCGTCGCACCCCAGCGCCACCACGCTTCGGCTAGGCCGAGTACAAGCAGAGCAATTGTGCTGAAGAGAACCCAGATTGGGTCCGTGATGATGATTCCAATGACCAATGCCACTCCGCATAGAGCGGCTCCCGTGCCCCGCGACTGTCTAGTCACCGGTTCGCGCCGCTCTTTTCAGGCGCGGTTGGTTCAACTGGCGCCTCAATGCCCGTGACGACCCTCTGGATGATGCTTGAAGGTGACACTTGCCTCAGCCGGCTTTCGTCATCCACCACCAGTCGATGAGCGAGGACTGGGCCCGCCAGAGACTGGATGTCATCAGGCAGGACATAAGACCTTCCCGCGAGGAGGGCCCGTGCCCGTGCCGCCCGGACAAGGCCGACGGTCGCTCGCGGACTGGCTCCGAACGCCACGCCCGGGGTGCGCCGGGTAGCCCTGACGATATCCGTGGCATACACCGCGACGACGTCACCGACATGGACCAGGCGCGTTGCTGCCTGCATTTCCAGAACGGTTTCACTATCCATGTGGGCCGAGCGAACTGACGTTCCACGGTGTCCGGACAGGTTTTCCCCGGCAAACCGCCTTACGATTTCCACCTCATCTTCACGGTTCGGGTACCCCATAGACGCCCGGATCAAGAAGCGGTCAAGTTGCGCCTCAGGCAGTGGGAAGGTGCCCTCGAGCTCAATGGGGTTCTGCGTGGCCAGGACAAGGAACGGCTGGGGAAGTTGACGTGTCTCGCCATCCGCACTGACCTGACCCTCCGCCATCGCCTCCAGAAATGCAGCCTGTGTCCGCGGGGTCGCCCGATTGATCTCATCGACGAGGACTACCTGCCCAAAGATCGGTCCGGGGCGAAAGGTGAAGTTGCCGTTGGTTGGGTTATAGACGCTCACGCCGGAAACATCTGTCGGCAAGAGGTCGGGTGTCCCTTGGATGCGGTTGAATGAGCATCCAAGGGCGACGGCCAGGGCCTTCATCATTGTGGTCTTGCCAGTACCCGGCACGTCCTCGACAAGCATGTGGCCACCGGCCAAAAGTGCGATAAGCGCCAAGTCAAGGGTGTCGGTGGCACCGACGATCACCGTTTGAACGTCCGAGCGAACCTTGTCAACGAGTGACGAGAACCGTTTCGCGTCGTCAGCGCTCAAAGCAGTGGAGAGGTCGTGGGAAACCGTCGAAACCCCAACGGAACCGGGGGCAGGTGCAGGTGAACGCTCTTCCCGGTTTGCCATGGTGACGGATCCGATCTTTGGCGTGTGATGGGTAATGATGCCGCGTAGGGCGCTCAGACGCCTTGTCAGTCCTCTGGGCGTGAAGATCGTCACGAATTCGGGTTGAAAGGTTCGATCCGATCCCGGCCCTTCCGCTAAGTTCATTGGATATCCGATCACGGATCAGCATAGTTGAGTTCTGAACGACTCAGTGAAGTTCCGCAATCCGGATGATTAGCGGAAGTGTGCGCCTTGGAGCGCGGTGTGTGCCTGGTCGTGACACCAAAGCAGGTGAAATGAAAAGGCACGAGACTTGATGATGTTGGTGTGAGTTGCAAAACCTGCCGGGATGCTGGGTTTCGCGTACGTGCTTGTGGAGGAACGTCCGGTAGGCGTCTTTCTACCGGTTCGGGAACTGGTCCCCGGCATTGATCCGATCGACGTACAAAGAGGTGGACCCACGGTTTGAAGTGCTTTACCACGCTCGGCGCTTTCCGGTGCCGGGCACGCGCTGGCGCCAAAGTTCAGATAGGTACCAGTCTGGCGAAAAGGTCACGATTGATCAACTTCGTGAAGTTCTGACCCTCTCAAGGAGGTGCGTCTCGTGCCTGTCGATCAGCGATTAGATACGGGATGTTGGGGGTAGGAAGACACCCGACCCCCAACATCGACCGCATTAGACTGGGAATTCTTGGACCCACACGACCAACGCCGCATCGACTGCCTCCCGGGGCCGGGCGCGACTAGGATGATGCGATCGCCTCAATCTGTTCGCGGCTCAGGGCACCGGCTGCAATGACAATCCGATGGTGCAACGTGAACGTTTCGCCGGGAAGCAGAACGTGTTCCTGGTCGAAGACGGGAGCGAAAGACGCCACTGGTGTGTAGGTGGTGCGGACAAACCATTTTGTCGGGTACCGGAAGCTATCGGGCTGATTGATGAAGATCATTGTCGAGGCCGCCTCCGTGCCGTCGTGGAGGCCCACGTATGCCAACCAAGGGGCGGCGACACCCATCATTGCCTCACCAGATGCACCATCTGGACCGATGACGGTACCGCCCTTGTCAGCGAAGTCCCGGGGACCTCGCCAGAACAGGCCACCGTAGCCAGCCATTGGCCGCCCGTGGGTCGTCGGTGACCCGAACTCGAGTGGGGCATTGCGAATGTTGGTAAGGGAAGTCCTGAAGCGAAGCGACCACCATCCCGCGGTGGCGTCGATCCCGTCAACATCAATCGTCCGGCGCTCCGAGACCCACGCCTCTCCATGACTGTTGTGCCAGATGAGATCGTGATCAATGCGGGCGAGAACATCTCCGATGCCCGGTTGTCCCGCCACGCCAAGTGCATGCCATGAGTGGTGATCCATGCGCCCTACCTCGGGCAACCTAACGTACCCGGTGCCATGAACGTAGGTGTTGCCTCCCCAGAAGTTTTCACCGGATAGGTGGGCGATTGTCATCTGGATGCCCTTGTGCCACAGGTGATCGTGAGGTCGGTACGTTGTGACGACTTCTCCTGCAAGCGTCCTGACAGGGTGCAGGTAGGGTTTTGGACCCTCGAAGTCGCTACTCACCGGCTTGTATACGTATTCGAATAAATCCACGGTCCCGGAGGATGCGGTCGCAGGGGCCGTGATGATCACACGGTCATCATGGCGGTGGGTCATTTGCAAGTGCGGCCTGTTGGTCATTCAACAACCTCTTGTTTGGTGGAGTGGATCGGCGAGGCGTGAATGCGCGGCACGCGTCGGATCATGTTCACCCAGAATTTGCGGTCAAGCGGTGATCCT
>DDYL01000168.1:0-775 GCA_002347925.1 Chloroflexi bacterium UBA2235
CCCACGATTTCGCTTGGGACCGGCGCACCAGTCACCACCAACGTGGCCTACGTGTCCGGGTCGCTTTCCAACACATTGAACTTCACCTACACCGTCGCGGCCGGAAATGGAACCGCCCGGCTTGACCATGCCGGTGCCGCGTTTCGCGCCACGATTTCCGGGTCCACGATGACTGTCTCGTCCATCACCAGTCCCGGCTTGCTTGCCGTTGGGCAAACCATCCTCGGGGTCGGAGTGACACCAGGCACCACCATCACCGCACTTGTCACGGGTGCCGGTGGAACGGGCACCTACACTGTCAGTACATCGCAAAATGTCAGTGACGAGACGGCGATGGCCGCCCTCACGCTCAATGGCACGATCCGGGACACCAGGGCGCAGAACCAGTTGATCCTCGCCAACGTGGTCGCCGCGATCCCTCCCGCAACCTCCGGCCTGTACACCAAGAACATCGCCGTCGACACCAGCCCGCGCGCGGTCTCGATCCTCTCGGCACCGAACGTCACCTACAACAACCCGGTCGGCGTCGGGTCCGTGGTCGATGTGCAAGTGAACCTGCCGGACGCGGTGACCGTGACCGGCCAGGTTGCCCAGTTCAGCGGTTCAATTTCGGGAACGACCCTCACCGTCGACGCGGTCACCTCAGGCACCATTGCCGTCGGGCAGAAGCTTGCGGGGGCAGCTGCGGACTTCACGGGATCGATCATCGGAAACACGTTGACCGTGTCGGCTGTGTCGAGCGGCACCCTTGCTGTTGGCCAGACGATCTACGGCC
>DDYL01000168.1:903-1455 GCA_002347925.1 Chloroflexi bacterium UBA2235
TGCGGGCATCCTGTTCCCCGGCCAGGTGATCACCTACGGGACGTCAGGCGTGCCCGCGGTCATCACCTCCCAGGCAACCCAAACCTCGGCGTCTCCCGGAGGCACGGGCACGTATACCGTCAGCCCGTCCCAGAACGGGTCCGGCACGACCATCGTGACCGTGCCCGCCTCCCCGAACAACATGTCGGCGTCGATTGCGGAGGGCATCATCATCGGGACTCAGGTGACGCCACTTGACCCGGGTGAAGTTTTGGGGGGCAAGGGTCGCTACGCCGTCAGCCCGTCCCAGAACGTCCCGACCACCGTCTTCACCGCCGGGGCCACGAGTGCCGGCCAGGCCAAGTTCAACGGAGCAATCTCGGGGACCACACTGACTGTGGACACCGTCTCAGAAGGCACCCTTGCGGTTGGCCAGACCATCGGGACCGTCGGCACCGTCGCGACAGGGTCTGTCGATGCACCCGCCCAGTTCTCGGGGAACACTTCAACTACTTGGGGAACCCAGGTCACCGGCTCCGTAACCGGCAACACCTTGACTGTCTCAGCTGTCAG
>DDYL01000168.1:1660-3913 GCA_002347925.1 Chloroflexi bacterium UBA2235
TAACCGCATTGGGTACCGGCACAGGAGGCACCGGAACGTACACGGTCAGTCCATCTCAGACGGTTGGAACTGCAACTCAAATTAGCGCGTCGGTTGCATCGGGCCAGACCTTTTACCAATCACCAGCCACATCCCTGGTAGCAGCTGTAGGCACGCTTGCCCAAACGTTAGCCGCCGGCCAAGGGGTCTACGGGCGGGGCATCCCCGCGGGAACCACCATCAAAGAACAGACGGTTGGGACCGATGGTGGCGCGGGCACCTATTCCCTGAATGCCGTGCCATTGGTGTTCGTCGGATCGATCACGACCACGACGCTGACCGTCTCGCAAGTCATCAGTGGTGTCCTTGGTGTGGACACGGTGATCGCCGGCCCGGGCGTGACGGCGAACACCACGATCACCGCACTTGGCACCGGAACCGGTGGCACGGGAACCTACACCATCGGCACAAGCCAGACCGTGACGGCTCCGGCCGTCATGTATGGCGCATCGACCGTTGCGTCAAAGCCCGTTTGGACCAAGGGAACCACCCTCGCCGTGTCGTCGGTGGCGTCCGGTTCACTCGCTGCAGGTCAGGTGATCGCGGGGCCGGGAATCCCGTCAGGAACGTCGATCACCGCACCTGCGGCAGGGACGAGCGGCGGGGCGGGCAGCTACACGATCAGCTCTCCGCCGGCAATCTTCACCGCGTCACAGACCAGCAACTACCTCACGGTGACTGCAATGCATAGCGGGACGCTTTCAGTCGGCCAAACGGTAACGCCGGTCGGTGGAAGCCCAATAACTATCGTCGCGCTTGGCACCGGGACCGGAGGTACAGGAACCACTACGGCCTACTACGTGAGCGACTCCAAGACGCTCGCGTCGACGCAATGGATCTCGTCGGTTGGAAGTCAGGGCAGTCCGATCACGCTTTCGAGTGGCGGAGGACTGACTGGAAACACCACGATTACCGCGCTGCTCACCGGTACCGGTGGACCGGGCACCTACACTGTCAGCCAGCCGCAGTCGGTCGGATCCCAGCCGATGTTCGCGACTACCCTCACCCTGCCGATCACCAGTACGAGCGCTCCGGTGACGACCCAGGCACCGTACTACAGCGGATCGGGCACCAAGACCCTCACGTTCCGGTACGTGGTCATGACGGGACAGACCAGTGCCGACCTGACGAACAACACGCCGATCATCTGCCCGGCCGGTTCCTGCGGCATCGTCAGGCAGTCGGGTGGCGGGGTCATGTCCTCCGCGAACGGCACGTCGTTGACCGTCGCGGCAACGCTGCTCTCTGCAAGCAGCCAGGTCGTCGTCGACACCACTGCGCCGAACGCCCCGACTAGCGTCTCATTTGGCGCCGGCGGAGGCAACGTCGTCGCGAACACCCTCAACGCCAGCAACACGATGATGACCGTCACCGCGACCATCACCGCGGGCCAGCTCGGGTCTGCCGGCTATGCCGAACTCCTCCTCGACGGCAGCCCACGCACTTCGCTCTTCAAGACCACCCCAGGCAGTGTGTCGAACACGGCAACCCAAGTCACGATCTCGATCCCCACTACCGACGGCAACGGCCAACGCATCGTCGCCCCACCGACGGACGGCAGCAGCACCCGTGCGCTTTACGTGCGCCTTTATGACTCTGCCTCGCCACCGAACGTCTCCGCGGAACCATCGATCACCATCACCGTGAACTAGTGGCCTGCCACGAACCTGGTATGCATGATTTGGTTGGCCAAGGGCATGTCGGTCTCGCTCCCCGCTTCCGACGCAAGCGGGGGGAGGGCCAAGCACAGCGTCTACGGTCACGGCAGCGGTGGCGTGCAGTTGGGACGGCGCGGGCGCATCCCCGCACCATGCACGGCCCGGTGCGGGCCGAGGCGCACCGTATGTGAGCAGGGAGGTGGTGGGGTGACATGGCCCTTCCGCGGCCCTGTTTGAGTTCTCACGCCAGTCGCGGGCCCCGGGGGCGTGCGCGAACTCCCCGGCCGCTTGCCAGGTCCGCGCATCCCACCCGGCGGCGGTGCAATACTGGGGGCACCATGAATCCGTACCGCCTGAAGCAACTCGGACACACCGCCCTCTCCCTGCCGGCCCTCGGGTGTGGCACGGCAACCATCGGCGACATGCGCGGGCTCATCCCGGAAGCGCAGTCGACCGCCACCCTGGAGGCCGCCTGGGCCGCGGGCGTCTCCTTCTACGACTCCGCGCCGTGGTACGGCCGGGGCAAGAGCGAGCTTCGCCTCGGATCCGTCCTGCG
>DDYL01000168.1:4018-6663 GCA_002347925.1 Chloroflexi bacterium UBA2235
GACAGCATCCAGCGCATGGGCATCCCGGTGATCGACGCGCTCCTCATTCACGACCTCGACCCGATGCACCACGGCGACGACGGCGTGGAACCGTTCCTGCGCCAACTCGAGGACGGTGGCGGGTTCGCTGCCCTCCAGGCCCTCAAGGCGGGTGGCGAGATCAAGGCCATCGGTGTGGGCATCAACATGCTTGGCATGATCCCGCGATTCATCCCGCGCTTCCCCATCGACTTCTTCCTGGTGGCGATGCCCTACACGCTGCTTGACCAGGGCGCGTTGGACCACGAACTCCCACTCTGCGCCGACCACGGTGCCGGCGTCATCATCGGTGCGCCATTTGCATCCGGGATCCTGGCCAGTCGTACCGGCCCGGCGGCGACCTATGCCTACCGCCCGGTCGAGTCGGCGACGGCCACCAAGGTGGCGCGCATCGACGATCTCTGCCACGCCCATGGCGTACCGATCGGCGCCGTCGCCCTGCAGTTCCCCCTGGCGCACCCGTTGGTGGCGTCGATCATCCCCGGTCCGAACCACCCCGACCAGGTTCGCACGAACATGGCGTGGCTTCGCACCGAGGTGCCGCCGGCCCTCTGGCGCGACCTCAAGTCCGAGGGCTTGCTTCACCCTGACGCACCAATCCCGGTCGGGTGATCAATGGGGGCGGTTCACCAAACCGGGAGCGACAGCGCCCTCGCCGGCTCGGTCTTCCCTTGCGAGGTGGACATGAGCCTGGATGACCAATAGTTGATTGCCGTACGCAGAAGCCTTGTCAGTGGGGCAAGTGGGTGTCCATCACGATGGGCCGGCGAGGGCGCCGGCGCTCCCAGTGGGTTCTCCCGCCGAGAGTATGTGGGTTCCCTTGCTAAAGCGTAGAAGTCTCCCATCCGCAACGCGTGGCTTCCGTCGCAACGACACACATGTGTGCTCCCAGGGGGCGTGCCTTCCGTCGGGAGTGTGGGAGTTCCCGGATCCTGGGCTGTTGCTGCCCCACCCCTCCACCCCTTTGCTCCCGCGATGCGGAGTTGGACACTCAAACCATTCCTGACCAACCGCGGGGATGACGTTTCTGGCGCGGGGGCGGGTAGACTGGTTCGATGGTGACGCCAGATCAGAATTCCGCCCAGGCGGATGCGTGGAACCCGGCGCAGTACGAGCGGTTCCGCAATGAACGCACCCAGCCATTCCACGACCTCGTGTCACTGGTGGAACCGCTGCCGGGCATGCGTGCCATCGACCTCGGCTGTGGCACCGGCGAACTGACCCGGATCATGCATGATGTCCTCGGGTGTGCCTCCACCGTCGGTCTGGACCAGTCTTCGGCGATGCTCGCGCGCACTGTCGGCCACGCCAGTCCTGACCTGACGTTCGTCACCGGTGACATCGCGAACCTCGATCCCGCCCTCGGCCCGTTCGACCTCATCTTCAGCAACGCCGCCCTCCATTGGCTTCGCGATCACGGCGACCTCCTGCCCCGGTTGGTCTCTCGCCTCGCGCCGGGCGGGCAAATCGCGGTGCAGGTTCCGGCGAATGCCGATCACGCGTCGCACGTCATCGCCGCGTCGATTGCCCGCGAGGAACCGTTCCGAACCGAACTGCAGGGCCACGTCCGCATCTTTGGCACGATGTCACCCGAGTGGTACGCCGAAACCCTTTTCAAGCTTGGCGCCAAGTCCACCCATGTCCGCCTGCAGGTCTACGGGCATGCCCTCGCGGATACCGGTTCGGTGGTAGAGTGGGTGCGCGGCTCCCTCCTGACCGATTACCAGTCCCGCCTCTCGCCGGATTCCTTCGAGGCCTTCCTGGATCGGTACCACGACCGCCTGATCGATACGCTCGGCGCACACGCACCGTATTACTACGCGTTCAAGCGCATACTCTTTTGCGCACGGTTCTGACCAAGACGACCGCCTTGCCACTGCCCTCCGTCACACCAGTGCGATGGGCCACGCGGACCCTATCGACGCCCTTCCCATCCGGATGTCAGGTAGTTGTCCGCACGGGCGGAATAGCTGATCAGTCCAGGGGCGGGGACCGGATTGGAGCGGACAGCATGACACCGGCCAAGGATTGCACCTACCGGGCGGTGGGGTGGTGAACCCCGTTGGCACCTGGGCGGCGTCCGGGTGGGGCGAAGGTGTGTCGTGGGACGATGCGCTTGAACAGGCATTCGCGCGCCTCTACGAGACCGGCGGGTTGCCATCCACCGGCGCACGGGTCACGGGAGAGACCGCGTCGGGATCGCTCCTGGTTTCGCCCGCGCCGGTCACCGGTCGCGTCGCCGATGAGACACCACCGCACGCTTCGGTCTTCGGTTCGATCTCCTCGCCTGACCGTGCGCCATCTGGTCCCGGCCTGGTCATAGTCTTTGCGTCGTCCAAGTTCCGCAACGACTTCCCGCGCATTGTCCAGCGGATCCGCTTGGAGATGCCCGGCAGGCATGTGATCGGCAGCAGCGCGTGGTCGGTGATCTCAGGTGGGCGCGAACTCGAGGAGCGGGACGCGATTGCCCTGATGGCGGTCACCCTGCCCGGAGCCAACCTGCATGCAATCGCCCTCTCGCCTGAGGTGGTCGAACGCACCACGCACCTGCCTCTGGCCGATGATGAGCGGGCCGCGCGGTGGCACCGGGCGCTTGGCGTCCTGCC
>DDYL01000168.1:6733-10606 GCA_002347925.1 Chloroflexi bacterium UBA2235
GATGGCGCGGTCGCGATCGCGATCGGCGGGGCGTGGACGCTCGATACTGTGGTCTCCCAAGGATGCGAACCGATCGGGCGCCCGTGGACCATCACCGGGGTGGAGGGTGACCACATGATCCGGACGATTGGTCGGCGTCCGGCCATCGAGGTCCTCGCCGAGACGGTGCGCGCCTTGCCGGCCGACCAGATGGGGCGGGTCCGGGGAAACCTCTTCGCGGGCATTGCCGTGGATGAGCGCCGGTCGAACCTTGGCCGGGGGGACTACCTGGTGCGCAATCTCGTGGGGGCGGAAGAGGGCAGCGGGGCAATCCTGATCAGTGGTACGCCGGTCATTGGGCAGACGATCCAGTTCCAGGTGCGCGATTCCGGCGCCGCCGTCGAGGATTTGCGCACCCTGCTTCACGACGCGGTCCGGCGTTGGGGCAAGTCGATCCCGGCCGCCGCGCTCGTCTGTTCATGCAATGGGCGGGGTATCGGCCTGTTCGGCAAGGACGACCCGGACCACGATGCCGTGGCGGTGCAGAACGTCGCGCCGGGGATGCCGGTCGCCGGTTTCGCGTGCTTTGGCGAGATCGGCCCGGTTGGTGGACGCACCTTCGTGCACTCCCATACCGCGAGCATCGGCTTCTTCATGCCGGTCTCTTCCGAACCCGTGCCGGCCATCTGACCCGGTCGCGGGGATCAGTACCACTGCGATTTTCATCGGGCATCGGGTGGCGCCGGAAACTTGCCGGATCAGGGTTGATGTTCGCTGGCCGCGATTCACGTTGGTTCATGACCACACATGGTGTTTGATCGACCATGAACCGCGCCGGATCTCCCAGAGTGGCCTGACCACCACTACCGGCCAGTCCGGGGAGCGGTCCTCGCCGCGTGCAGGATTGCCGTGATAACGTATCCCCCCGGGGGGGATAGACGATGGTCCAGTCCGTACGCACCGGGGAACACCGTCCGGCCGGAGTGATCGACGCGACCGGGTCCGAACCGTGGTGGGATACCTATCGCGAGGTCATCACCGGCACCGAGTTTGTTTCGGCCTTCCTGACCCTCGGCCTGACCCTCATCTCGTGGGTGATCTGGCTTGGCTTCGGTGATGATCCGGTCTGGTCCGTGGCAAGCGTCGCAACCGGGTGGGTCGGGGCGCTCGTCGGTGGTGCGGTCATCGCCCGTGGCGCGATTGCCGGACTGTGGAACCGCGAGGTCAATGTCGACGAACTCGTGACCATCGCCATCGTCGCTTCGCTCGTGATCGGCGAGTACTGGGGCGCGGCCCTGGTCGCCTTCATGATGCTGTTCGGCAAGGTGCTCGAGGATGTCACCGCCGCCCGCGCGAACGATGCCATCGAGGGTCTCGGGCGGATGGTTCCCTCGGTCGCGTCGCGCCGTGACGGGCATGGCGAGACAATCGTCCCGGTCGATGCGCTTGTAGCTGGCGACATCGTGGTGGTCAGACCGGGCGAACGCCTGCCGGCCGACGGCACCGTTGTGGCTGGGCAAGCACTGATCGACGAATCCGGGATCACCGGGGAGTTCGTTCCCGCCTCCCGCTCCATCGGCGATTCGGTCCATGCCGGCACGCTTGCGACCGGTGGTGCGCTGGATATCCGGGTTGCACGTGTCGGCGAGGCGACGACCCTCGGGCGCATCGCGACGCTTGTGCGCGACGCCGAGACTGATCGCGCCCCGATTGTCCGGATCGCGGACACGTGGGCCAAGTGGTTCACCCCAGCCATCCTGGTCCTTGCCTTTGCGGTTTACCTTGCAACCGGCGACTTCCTCCCGGCAGTGTCGGTGCTGGTCGTCGCGTGCCCGTGCGCCCTGACCCTCGCGACGCCGACGGCAATCGTGGCCACCGTCGCCCGGTCGGCGCGGCAGGGGATCCTCGTCCGCGGGGGCGGTCGCCTTGAGGCTGCCGGTCGCGTCGATGTGATCTGTCTGGACAAGACCGGCACCCTGACGACCGGACAGCCACGGGTCGCGAAGGTGATCCCCATGGAGGGGATCCAAGCAACCGATCTCATCGCATCTGCGGCCCGCGCGGAACGCCTGTCGGAACATCCGCTCGCCCGCGCGATTCTGAACGCGGCCTCGGAACAGGCGAGTGGTCTGGCGGCAGGGATCAACGCCTCCGCGGGAACTGATGCGGATGCCGGCCACGTGACCGGGTTCGAGGCGGTCGCTGGATCCGGTGTTGTCGCGCTTGTCTCCGGCGTCGCCGGCACTTCACTGGGTGGTGAGGCGTCACGCCATGGATCTGCCGAGGTGATTGTCGGCAGACCGGACTTGCTGATCGAGCGCGGGGTCGTCTGGACCGATGAGGCGGCGTCGCACTTTGACGCGATTGAACGTGACGGAATGTCGCCGGTTGCGGTTTCGATCTCAGGCAAGGTGGCGGGGGTGATCGCGATTACCGACACCGTTCGCCCGCACGCCGCGGTCGCGGTTGCCTCGTTGCGTCGGTCCGGGATGCGACGGATCATCTTGCTCACCGGCGACCGTGCCGGCCCTGCCTTGGCCGTCGCGCGCGCGGTGGGCATTCCGGAGGCCGACGTCCGGCCGGGCCTGCTACCGGAACAGAAGGCGTCTGTGATCCAATCCTTGCGTGAAGAGGGACACCGGGTGGCGATGGTTGGCGACGGGGTCAACGATGCCCCGGCGCTGGCGAGTGCCGACGTGGCCATCGCCATGGGAGGCATCGGATCCGACCTGACCCTCGCCAGTGCCGACGTCATCCTCATGACCGATGACCTGCGACAGGTAGCGACGGTCTTGCGCGACGCACGCCATGCGCTGGACACCATCCGGCAGAACCTGGTCATTGCGACGGTCTGGAACGTTGCCGCGGTCGCCCTTGCCGCGACCGGCCTCGCCGGGATCGTCCCGGGGGCCCTGATCCACAACATCGGATCGGTCGGTGTGGTGGTGAACGCTGCCCGCCTCGTGGGACGGCCCACTCCGTCCGCCTGACCTCGCCAAGTTGCTCACAGGGGCCAGGTACCCACCCCACCTGTGGACAACAACTCCCGTCTCCCGTCGAAACGGGCTTGGGCGGCGCCCCAAACCTGACTGGATACGCTTGGTGATTCCGGCAACCAAGGGGGCCCCAGGTGAACCCCTCCGCCGCGGTGCGTCCCAATCGGCAACTGCGCAGCGACGCACATACACATCAGGGGACGATGGGGAGGGGAAAGCGACGNNTCAGGGGGCGATGGGGAGGGGATGGTGTTTCATCCACCGCGAACATCACTCGGATTTGCGGACCTCATCCTGGGCGCACCGCCCCGGAAGCCAACGCACACTGCCACCGGGCCGGTCTCGCCGGCGATGTGCGCGACCGGGCTAGCGGATGAACGTCTCGAGAGCGGTGCGGAGGTCGGCCCAGGCTACCTCGGCGTCGCCACCTTCGACGGCACCGTGCAGGCACGATTCGATGTGGTCGGCGAGGATGATCTTCGCTGTGGCATCGAGGGCAGCGCGCACGGCCGCGATCTGTCGCAAGAGCTCGGGGCACTCCCTCCCGGTCTGGGCCATGCGTCGCACGGCCTCCAGATGACCGGACGCGCGGGCGAGCCGCCGGGTGACGTCGTCCCGGTGCGCGTGCGGGTGCAACTCGGTCGTGGTTGCGTCGTGGGAGTGGCTGTGGTCCCCATGCGCATGGTCGGGGGTCACGGAAGTATCGGTGGCAACACCCGTGCGCGTACGTGGTCGCTTCACCCCGGTCATCCGTCCGATTGTAGCCGTGGTCACTCGGTGGTCCCGGATCAGTCCGCGAAGGACCCCGCCGCGTGCCGAGGTGCGCGTAGATGGATAGAAGGAACGGGGCGATTGGGAGGCGCTTGAAGGTCGTTCATCGGTTATCGTGTGCCTCGAA
>DDYL01000168.1:10683-17281 GCA_002347925.1 Chloroflexi bacterium UBA2235
ACCGACCTTTGGGAGGCGCGACGGCTGGCCCTTGAGGTCGGCCGGCCAATCTTCCTGTGGGCGATGAACGGAAACCCCCTCGGCTGCACTTGAAACAATGGTGTCGCCGCCCGTGGGCTGGCATTCAGCGATCCCGATGTCATCGCGCTCCTCACCCAACGCTTCCTGCCGGTGGCGGAGAATTGCTCGCCGCTGCAGTCGCAACCCGATGCCAAGGGTGAGTTCTTCCGCCTCGTCGCCGAACAGGGGCACTATGGCGGACGCACCTTCCCCACGCCGACCCGGCAGGGCCTGTACGTCTGCACTCCGGGGGGCACGACCCTTGGCGCACTGAACACCCGTGATGCCGGTCCACTCCTTGAGATGCTCCGGACGGCGCTCGAGCGGTGGGACCACCTCGCGGTGCACGCCACTTCGGAAGCGCCGGGCGAGTACGACAGGTTCCGACCGGACCGCTACCCGCACGGTGGACTGGTCTTGCGGGCCATCGCCCGTGACCTGCCCCGCGAGGTCGACACCCGCATTGACGACTGGCGGAAGATCGCTTGGAACCTCGATTACGCGTGGTTTACGCGCGAGGAGGCCGCTTCGCTTGTTCCCGACCCCGCCCTTCCGGGCGCAACCGCCGAGGCTTCGCCTGAACTGGTGCGTCGACTTGGGCGCTTCCACTTGCGCGATTTCGTGCGTGGCGAACCGGCGCCGTGGCCGGCCGATGCGCTGCACGAAGCTTCACTGTCTTCCGTCGTGACGGGCGTGTCGGGTGACACGGTCACCGTCTCCCTGCATGGGCGAATCCGCCTCGAGGCGGAGTTCCGGTGGGTCCGGCAAGGGGATGGCCAGTCGCACGCATCCCCGTGTTCCTTCGATGCCACCCTTTCGGGCGAGGCCGAGTGGGATCGGATGACCGGACGGTTCGTGCGGTTCGATCTGGCGGCGTCCGGCCCTCGGGCAGGCACGCAGCAATACAACAACCGTCCGGATGATCTTGGTCCCGCGCCAATGGCCGTGGTGTTCGAACTCGCGGGTGATAGCCCGCGGGACCGCACGCCCCCGCATACCGTCCTGCACGCACAGTACTTCGGAGAACCGGCCTGATGGTGGTAATTGCAGGAAGCACGCACCAGCCGGCCGGGGGCGCGCCACCTCCGGGGCTCGACCCGGACCGCGTGCCACAGGTGTTGCGGGTGGTTCTGGTCCGCCATGCGACCGCGGTGGCGCCCGGTGCCGGCGTGCCGATAGACCGGCCCCTCACGTCAGACGGGATGTCACAGGCAGACCGGCTTCGCTGGTTGAACCTCTTCGACCTGGCCACAGGGTTCTATGCGGGCCCTGAGGCGCGGATGATCGCAACCCTCGCGCCTGGGGCGACCTCCCGCGGGCGCAAAGTGGTAGCCATGGCCGCGCTTGCCGAAACGGCGTCAGGTGGGTGGCTTCCGGACGATCAATTTGCCGAGGTGATCGGGCGGTACTTCGCACACCCGGCCATCGTGCCGGCGCCGGGCTGGGAAGCCGGATCGGTGGCGGCGCAGCGATTCGGGTCCCAAGTGGAGGCGTTACGAGCGGCGCATCCGCCACACGTCAATCGTGACCGGGCCGTTCCCGGAGTGGTGGTCGTCTCGACTGGCGGACGCGTCGCGATTGCGTGGCTTGCGTCCTGCCTCGGTTGGTCCGGTGCCGATGCCGAGACTGCGTGGCGTCGATTGCGCTTCCCGGACATCGCCGTGGTCGACCTGCCCAAGNNTGACCACCAGCCGATCCCGTGCCGGTCATCCAAGGGGCTTTTCCCCTCCCCCGTAGCGACGGCAGAGGGGAAATGCCTTGGAACAACGGATCTACTGCGCGAGGTGGGGCCACGGATGACCGGCAGTGAACCCGCCGTCGACGTTGTACGTCTGCCCGGTCACGTAGTCGGATGCCTTGCTGGCCAGATACACGGCCAGGTTGCCGATGTCCGACGTGACCCCATAGCGGCCTTGCGGGACGTGATCCTCGACCCACTTCTTGCGTGACGGGTTCATCGTTGCCGTCAATGGCGTCTCGATCCATCCGGGTGCGATGGCGTTCACGCGGATGCCGTGATCTGCCCATTCGACGGCCTGCATCTCGGCAACATTCACGATGGCACTCTTGGTCGCGCCGTACACCGACAAGTCGTGGTAGCCACGGAAACTGGTCATGCTGGCAATGTGCAGGATCTTCCCCCAGGTCGCACCGCGTGCAATGTGATCGCGGGCAAACATCGCCGACAGGAAGAATGGCGCCCGCAGGTTGATATTGACGATGTAATCCCAGTCGTCAAGCGTGACATCGACGATCGGCCTCCGGCGGTTGACGCCCGCGACGTTCGCGAGGATCGATGGCGCTCCGAGGGTCTCGTTGGTGCGTGCGATGAGGTGGGCGCACTGGTCGAGGTCACTGACGTCGGTGCGGATCACCACTGCACGACGCCCAATCGCCTCGACCTCATGGGCAACACGGGCGAGATCGGTCTCGTTGCGGGCGGCGAGTGCCACGTCGGCACCGGCCGCGGCGTAGGCGAGGGCGATTCCCTCACCGATCCCGTGGCTTGCGCCGGTGACGATTGCCACCTGGCCCGCGAGGCTGAATGCTTCCAGTCCGGTCATCTGCGATTCTCCTCTAGCGAAATGTCTTGCAATCAGGGGCGACGAGATGGGGCGTGGCCTGATCCCCATCCCCGGTGGTCCGTGGGTTGGGGGTCAGTCAGGTGGGTAGCGAAGCGTATTCACATCAGGGGGCGATGGCGAGGAGTGTGACGCGCCGTCGGGCCTACCGGTCGAGATGCGGGAACATGCGGTTCGCGAAATTCCTTGCCGGCACGCCAAGGACGCGCAGGAATCCCTCGGCATCCGCATGGTCGAATGAACCGGCGCGTTCCATCGAGGCATCGTCCTCGGAGTAGAGGGTTGGCGCATCCTCGACCCCTTCGATTCCCTCGAAGATCACCTGCCCCTTCGAGAGGCGGAGGATCACCGTCCCAGACACCAGCGAGGCGTAGCGGGCGATGGCGTCGAGGGCCGCGGTGGTGCCAAGGTCGTACCAATAGCCCTGATAGATCTGGACAGCGAGGAAGCGCGAGAGGGTCTCGTACAGTTCGCGCGCGCGCCGGTCCAGATACAGCTGCAACAGGAACTCGAACGCCTGCCCGAGAACTTCCATGCCGGGCGCCTCGTAGACGCCCCGGGACTTGATCCCCACGAACCGGTTCTCCACGACATGACGGCCGATCCCGATCCCGTGGGCCCCACCGATCTCGTTTGCCCGCCGGAACGCCTCCACAAGATCGACCCGGTCGCCGTCGATTGCCACCGGACGCCCGTTCTTCCATTCGATCCGGATCATGCCGGGAGCGTCAGGGGCATCCCACCCCCACACCCCCATCTCAGGCGTGACGAGTGTTGCCGGGGTCGCGAGTTCCTCGAGACGGCCCGCTTCGTGGGTCAGTCCAAGCATGTTTGCGTCGGTGGAGTAGATCTTGTCGACCGATGCCTTGATCGGGAGGCTATGGGCCACCGAGTACTCGACCATTTCCTTGCGACCACCAAAGGTGTCGTGCATGACCGGGTCGCGCCAAGGTGCGTAGACCTGGAAGGTCGGCGCAAGCATGTTCGTCGCCAGCTGGAAGCGCACCTGATCGTTGCCTCGCCCAGTGGCACCGTGGAACAACACCGAAATGCCGTCGCGCTTCAATGCGTCAATTGCGAGGCGCGTGGTGACATAACGCGCAATGCCCGTGGTGTTCCAGTAGCCCCCCTCGTAGCGGGCCTGTGACTGGATGACCGACAGACCGGCCTCGGCGAGGGCCTCTCGACCGTCAATGACGTGGGCGGAGACCGCACCGCACTCAAGCATCCGGACGCGCACGGATTCGAGATCGGGTTCGTCAGGTTGTCCGAGGTCAAGGGTGTAGCAGTGCGGTTCGACACCGTTGGCACGCAGCCAGTGAGTGATGGTGCAGCTGTCGAGGCCGCCGGAGACGAGTCCCCCGATCCTGACGCCCCTGAGGTCGGTGATGCGCATTTGTCTTTGTCCGATCGTTTGACGTACTTCCCGGTTCCCCTGCTGTCGGGTTCGGAGCGAAGCGAATGTAAACCAGGCGGGGCTGGGGTGGCGGTGAGTGACCCTGTATGCACGGCCGGGGAGCGGGACGCCAGGCACATTGTGCCGCGCCCCGCCCTTTCGCCCCGATGTCGATACGCCTCGCTCCCCAGATGCAATGGCGGACAAGGTTGTGGGGGCGGGCGAACCATGTGCACCCCTGCCCCGCCCGGCCACTCCGCGCCGATGCTCCTGATTTAGTTGCGCTTCGCTCTCGGCGCGGGACAGGGCTGCTGGAAGATGCGTGCAGGTCAGTTGCCGGCTTCAACCTCGCCAGCAACCTCGACTGCGTAATCGACTTCGGAGATGGCATTGACGCCAACGCAGATCGAATGCGCGTATGGAAGCGCAAGGTTGTAGCGGATTGCCTCGCGGATGGTGGCCGGCGTCTGGGTCAGTCCGCCCTGCGCGAGGGTCTTCATGAGACAGATGCCCTTGCCGGCGTCATAGACCTTCTTGACGAGTGGCAAGTGGTCGGACATCGTGCCCTTGAGCATCTGCCCGTCGATGTTGACCGTCGTGAGCACCACCTCGACGCGCGGATCCGTCGCGCAGATCTCCATGATCTCGCCGGTTCCCAGATGGGTCGAGATCCCTACCGCGCGGATCTTGCCCGCCGCCTTCATGCGGTGCAGCGCTTCCATCCCGGAGTCGCGAAGTGCGTACTCCTCGGCGGTCTCGATGCCGTGCAGGAGGACGGTGTCGATGTACTCGGTGCCCATCTCCTGAAGGTAGCGCTCCACGTCGGCGGTGACACCGGCCGCGTCACGCGATGGGGTCTTTGAGTTGATGACAACGCGGTGCCGGTCCACCTGCCTGAGTGCGTGGCCGACATGCGGGTGGGTCTTGTAGCCATCGGCGGTGTCCCAGAAGTTCACGCCGAGGTCAAGGCCCCGGACTAGGATGGCCGCGGCGTCCTCGTGGGAGAGGTTGTGCTTCAGGACCGCCATGAGGCCGGTTCCCCAGCACAGTCGCGAGACTGGGATCCCGGTATTGCCGTAGGGAACACGGGTGGTCAGTGGACTGAGGCCCGCCACGGGCAGTCCGGTGATCGTCGTTGTTGTGGCCGTGTCAACCATCGTGCGCCTCCGCAATGTGGTGCAGTGTTCGTCAGGCCCGTTCAGGATTGGCGAGTGCCGTCCTGCGGACGCCCCAGTCTACCCGCTTGGCGTTCAGTACCGTTACGAGGGGGCGGGATTGCACACCGGTGCCGTTGCCATGCCCGGGGATCAGGCCCCGGGCATGGATGGTGGTGCCTCCAGGCCAGTGGCGCGTGCCGAAGCAATCCGCCGGGCGATGGACGGGTGGGTGTAGGTGGCCCATTCGATCCACCGCGGAGGGTCGACCTCGGCCAGGTTCTGCCACCCAAGCCGCTCGAGGGTGCGGACCCACGCCTCCGGATCCTGCGTCAAACGCACGCCATAGGAATCGGCACGAGATTCGCGCCAGCGTGAAAGCCCGGCACGCAGGGGCATCGTAAGCGCAGAAACCACCCCGAACATGAGGACCATGGCGGGGATCGCGGCGAGGTCGCCCGCGCCTCCCAGTCCGATCAACGGCGCGAGCCATCCCCGGAGCGACTCGGTCATCGCGAAGCATCCTGCCAACAGAATGCCATCGACCGCGATTGCCCAAAACATGTCCCCGTGGACGTGATGACCCAATTCGTGAGCGAGGATCGCCGCGATCTCCGCGGTCGAATAGCCACCTTCGAGAAGCGTGTCGGTAACCATGATGCGTCGCGTGCGACCGATGCCAATGACCCCGGCGTTTGCCGTGAGGCTTCGACGCGATTGGTCGATGACGTCGCACCCGCGGACCGTCGTTCGCGCCAGCATCGTGAGGTCGAGAAGCCTGGCCCGGACCGGTCCGTCCGGGAGCGGCGTGACCTTGTAGAACAGAGGCAGGATGAGAACGGGTGCCAAGTGGGTCAACACGACCGTCCCGATGGTCCCGAGGATCGTGGCAGCGACCCACCAGAGATGTGGCGCATCGGCCGACACCCACCCCACCAGGCCCGCAAGGATTGCCACTAGCGCCGCCCCAAGCACCGAGGCAACCGCATAGTCACTGACCCATGCGCCAGTTGATTGCGTGCCCAGTCCGACAGACCGCGCCAGACGGAACCCACCAACATAGGTAAACGGCATGGAAACGATTGCTCCCGCGAGCGCGAGCGCCAGAAAGAGTGACGCGGCCTGGACGCTGATCGACAGCGACGCAAGCGACATCAGCGGTGCTGGCATCCCGGGCGTGACACGGGGCAGACCAACTGAATCGGTGATGGCAATCGCGGAATCGCTGGCTGATCGGGACAGCCCACTCACGTGCAGGGCAACAAGCAGCGCCGCGGTCGCCACCGCATCGGATACCCGGACTGTGCGTGCGCGGCGCGCAAGCCTTCGTGAGATGCTGGCGCGGTCAGGGTCGGTCCACGACGGCATCTTGCCGACAACCTCCGGTCACTCTCGCGGCGGTGACG
>DDYL01000121.1:0-155 GCA_002347925.1 Chloroflexi bacterium UBA2235
ACGCAAGCGCGGCAAATTGGCCTCACAAGGTCGAGATAGAGAAGCTCCTCCATCTCAGGTGTCAAGTACACCGGGAGCGTTTCGGCGAGCCCTGCCGTTCCATATTCCGACGTCACGAGTGTGTCGGCGCCGACCAGACTTCGGGTCGCAAAATC
>DDYL01000121.1:306-2876 GCA_002347925.1 Chloroflexi bacterium UBA2235
GTCGCGCCCCCTCCGCAAGACGCAATCGGTAGGGTTCGTCGCTCCCAAGCAGGATGATCGCCTCCGCAAGTCGCGCGACGTCCACCGCCACAGTCTGCGCGACCAGCAAGTGCATCAAGGAATTGTCGATCAGCTTTCGATCCGGAAGGATGGATGTGAACCTGGGCATGTACGTCGGGACCCTGAGTCCTGTCTCACCATGGACGACGGACTCCTTGTAGCCATCCCAATCGGCAGCCACGACCGGTACGCTACAGGACATTGCCTCTATCGCGGTCAGCCCGAAAGTCTCCTGAGGGTTATCACTCGGAGCCACGAAGATGTCGGACGCGCGATATAGGGCGACCTTCTCAGCATCACTGACATCGGGCCGAATGATCACCGCATCGTCAATCCCGCGACGCATCAGCAGCAACTTCACCCACTCCAGATACGTGCCATGCGCCGCCGCCCCGGCGAGGATCAATTTCCACGACCCGCCTAGTCTCTGGCGCGCCCGCACGAAGGCTTCGATAACTGGCCCGATGTCGAACTTGTCGACAACCGAAAACCGACCGAGGCTAAGGATGTACCGGGTCCCCGCATCCAGACCAAGGAAGGCGCAGGCTTGATCGCGGTCACCGGGGCAGAACTCCTCGGTATCTATCCCGTACGGGACCACGGCCATGTCCAATGTCAGGGGAAGTGGCACACCAAACCGTTTTCTCAGGTGTCCGGCTAGGGCCAGCATGATGGTGAATCCGGATTCACTCGTGCAATTGAGCAAGTCGTCATCGCGCAGCGGTGCGTGCATGTTCAGCAACATCGCTGTCTCGGTATCGGGGTAGCTGATCGAATAGATCACCGAAAGGATCCGGAAATCGGTCCCAGTCGCCTTCCTCAGGGACGCGAGACCGGCGACCTCCGGGGAGAAGGTCGGCGCAAACACGAGGTCGTAATCATGGGTAGCAACCTCCTTGTGGAGGTGAAGCATCTGGTGAACCGATACTCTGACCGACCGCAACCACGGGACATCCGCGACCATCCGCTCGTAAGCACCCTGGTGTGCGAGCAACGGCGCAAAGAAATGCACTTCATCATAAAGTTGGGTCTCAATGAGCGACCGGAGCATGTACCCGCTACCAAACACGGCCCCCCGGAAATCGCTCTTCTGGACAGTTCCAACAACCATCGGCAGGATCGCAAGGCGTCGGGTCAGGCTTCTGGTCACGTTCTGATCCTGATGGGTGCTATTTCGCGAATGGTGATCCGGGTCATCGGTCAGGCCTGTGAACACCAGTCCATGCTTGTGGCCCATCAAGATACCGGGTCGGGCGCCAGACGCGTCCCTTATCCGACATGTATCCGGTCATTCGGGGCTACCATGGACCGTGGAGATCCGAAGGAAGCGTGCCACCCGCGGAAAGCAAAGGCATGGATCGGTTCACGGGCTGGATCGGTGTTGCGGTCTTGGCGCTCGTCGTCGTCGCAATCGTCATGATCCGGTCGCCGGCAGTTCGTCCTGGAGTGACGAGTGACCCCACTTCTCCAGAAGGGGTTACACGTGCATGGCTGGTGGCAATTGACGACGGGAGACCGGAGGATGCATGGCCGCTGCTCGCTCCCCGCACACAAGCCCGCGAGACCCGAGACGACTTCCTTCGGCGCATGACGAGGACAAGGGACGGCAGTTCTGCCCGTTCAACGATTGCCGGGGCCAGAATTTCCGGTGACGAAGCGGTGGTTGAAGTCTCAAGGTCGCGCCCTCGATCGCCTGAACCATTCTTCTTTTGGACCGGTGGCGCGCCATCGGAAAGGGTCGTTGCACGCCTGGAACGAATTGAAGGGACCTGGAGGCTTACGGTGCCCCCCGGCGAATGACGGGACTGTCGGAGAAAGCCAGTAATCGGCGCACCTCGCCGATGACGCTTCCGAGACCCCACCGATGGACGCCACAATGATCTCGATGACGATCAACGAAAGGTGCGAACCGAGTTGAATTTGGTCCGACGCATCTACTTGTTCGCGGTGGCCCTTGTTTCGCTCGCGCTTGGGTCGGCGTCGCTCAATGCCGTGGCAGTGGCAGTAGTCGATAGGTTGATTGGTATTGACGCTGAGGTCCCGCTGCTTGGCGTCGCGGGAATCATTGTCCAAATGCCCATATGGGCCATCCACTGGACGCTTGCCCAACGCGATGCCAATCGATCACTGGCTGAACGAGGTTCATTGCTGCGTCGTTCCTATCTCTATGTAGTGATGACCGCGGGTCTGACAGTATCCGCCGCTGGATTGTCTTCAGGGATCACGCACTTGGCCGGGTACGGCTCGCGGGACGAAATCGTCGAAAGTGCCATCGGAGGCATGATCGGATTGGTCCTTTGGGTGTACCACCGCCGCGTCATCGTGTTTGACCGCGTGCTTTGCGCCGAAACGGGTCTTGCGTCAACAGTCCGGCGGATTGCGTCCTATGGACCCGCGACTGTGGCCGCTCTTTTCGCACTCTCAGCGGTGACCGAACTCGCGACACAACTTGTCCGAAGGATTGCTGCAACAGACATCGGCACGCTTGGGGTCGAACAGACGGCTTGGGC
>DDYL01000121.1:2907-11314 GCA_002347925.1 Chloroflexi bacterium UBA2235
GCAATCGTCCCTGTCGCGTACCGGTTCGTGGTGCTCACGGTCGCGATCGGGTCGACGATGTACGGCGCAGCCATGTTGGTGGAATGGATCCTCGGGCTCACTGTGGGATCGGCCCCGCCCGACCATCCGTTCGAAAGCGCACTCGATGGGATGGTCGAGGCATGCGTATTCGGCAGCGCCTGGTGGCTGTTCAGACTCGCGTCAATCGAGTCACGGTTCACCACGCAAGACGGTAAGCCCCGAGGCCTCGTCATTCTCTACCGATACCTCGCGACGGTCGTCGGTCTTTGCATTTGGGTCTCGGGACTTGCGCTTCTCCTGACAGATACGATCACCTATGCCATCTCGCACTCGGCGGCGGGAAACCTCGAAGGTGCGTGGCGCCGTGAGGCCTCACTCGTACTGGTAGGTGTCCCGCTTTGGCTCGCCTATTGGAGGGCACCGGGCCACCCACTCCTGGAAATCGGCGAAACCGGGTCTCGTTCGAGGCGCGGTGCGCTCTACCTCGTCTTGCTTTCGTGCGCCCTTGCACTCCTTGCGACAGGTGTCGCAGTGGCCTACGCGGCGCTGGAGGCGCTTGTCGGTCGGGATGTAAATGAGATCCCGTGGTGGGCGTTAGTCACCACCCTGTTGTCATTCGGTATCGGCGGCTATCACTTCACCGTTTTGCGCGCTGACGCCCGGCGCCTCTCACTGGTCACCGTCAAGTCCCCGGATACGGTCGATGGCCCGTCCGTCGCAAGCCTGCCGGAGGATCCAACACAGACGGAATGGGCGGTGATCAGCGGAGGACGGAGCGCAACGTCCGTGACCTGGTTTGGCACCTACGCTGAGGCACGGGTCGCCGCCGCGCGCATGGGTGAAGTGGATGAAGGTCCTGCCTCGTGGATGCGAATTGTCCGCACGGTCCCGACCACGCCCGCGGACGGACCAGATCAGCCGGCGTAGTTTGGCGCTTCCTTGGTAATGACGACGTTGTGCGGATGGCTTTCCCGAACTGATGCACTGGTGATGCGGATGAACTGAGCCTTCCGGTGCATCTCGGCTATGTCGGCAGCCCCAACGTAGTGCATGCCCGCCTTGAGGCCACCGCTCAACTGATAGATCAGGTCCGCCAAGCGACCCTTGTACGGAACACGTCCCTCGATACCTTCGGGAACGAGCTTGAAGGCACCCTCCTGCACATACCGGTCACGCGCATAGCCTCCGCGGCGCTGCATGGCCGCAAGCGAGCCCATGCCCCGGTAATCCTTGTAGTGCTCACCCTGGAAGATCACGACCTCACCCGGTGACTCATCGACCCCCGCCAGCAATCCACCCAGCATGACCGAATGTGCTCCCGCGGCGATGGCTTTCGCGATCTCGCCCGAGTAGCGAATGCCACCATCAGCCATGACCGGCACACCGTGCCTCCGGGCCGCGGTTGCGCACTCCATGATGGCGGTAAGTTGCGGGACACCCGCACCAGTGACGATGCGGGTGGTGCAGATAGACCCAGGCCCGATTCCAACGCGAAGTCCGTCTGCACCTGCTTCGATCAGGTCTCGGGCACCTTCGAAGGTGGCGACGTTGCCAGCAAGGATGTCCACATCGAACGATTTCTTCAACCACTTGATGGCTTCGATCACCCCGACTGAGTGACCGTGTGCGGTATCAAGGACCAGAAGGTCCGCACCGGATTCCACCAGAGCACCCGCTCGCTCCTGCATGTCAGGACCAACCCCGATGGCCGCACCGACGCACAGGCGCCCACGGCCATCCTTGGTTGCCAAAGGGAATTGGACCTTTTTCTGGATGTCCTTGACAGTGATGAGGCCCTTGAGAACCCCGTCGTCATCGACAATCAACAGCTTCTCGATCTTGTGACGGCGAAGGATTTCCTTGGCCTCATCGAGAGTAATGCCGACCGGCGCCGTCACCAGACCCTCGTGGGTCATCAGCTCGGAGATTGGCCTCGTGGGATCCGTCTCAAAGCGGGTATCCCGGTTCGTGAGGATGCCCACTAGCCGGCCGTCCTNNGGGACACCCGAGATGTGGTACTTCTGCATCACCATCTCGGCATCCGCGAGCCGGTCGGTCGGGCGAAGGGTCACCGGCTCCACAATCATTCCGGCCTCGGATCGCTTGACCTTGTCCACCTCGGCCGCCTGCAAGTCCACGGGAAGATTGCGGTGGATCACACCAAGACCCCCTTCACGGGCCATGGCAATTGCCATGCGTGCCTCCGTGACGGTGTCCATGGGCGAGGAGACGACAGGAAGGTTGATGCGGATGCGCCGGGTGAGGAACGTTGCGGTGCTGACGTCATGTGGCAGGACCTCGCTGCGTCCTGGCCTCAACAAGACGTCATCAAATGTGAGACCGTCGGTGGACACCCAGATTGGCGTATCGCGTTCGAGTGGTGCGAAACCCGACGGAGTGCCAGGGTCTTGCGGATGGCCTTCGGTCCACGGAGACGCGTCAAGCGACGGGCCACCCGAACGCACGGGCGATGACGGGGATGCCCCTTGCGACACCGTAGCCATGCGTTCATCTCCTTCGGCCTACCTGGCCATCGCGCATCTCACGACAGGTTTTCGAGAGACGCGACCACCGCCCTGTCCGGTCACATGCACTTGAAAGACCAGTTCGGACAACACTTCCCGTACCTGAACTCTAACGTCCGTAGGCAGTGATCGCAACGCGCCGGCTTCGACGATTGGCCCGCGCCCGCGGTGCCCTTGGCCGGTACGGCACGGTGCTCGGCCAGGTTGCAAAACCTGCGCAAATGAGCGGGGTTCGATGGATCAATGCGCGAGAAACATGACCGGTTGCCGATTGCGCTGCCAAAAACTTCCCAACCGGCGATAATGAGGCCATGACGGGACAACAGATTTCACGACCGGCGGCGGAAGTGACGTTTTCCGACGCGCTTCGTTCCGCTTTCACGAACCAGGACGATCCGTGGTACATGCGGGTCCAGTTGGCGTCAACCACACTCGTTCTCATCTCGATAGGCGCCCTGATGGCGGAGACCGTTCCCGGGGTGGCGACGGAGTATGCGGCCCTTTGGCATGCGCTCGAGTGGGTCTTCATGATCGGGTTCGGTCTGGAATACCTTGCCTACCTGTACGTGGCTCGCGAACGCCTCAAACACGCAACCTCTTTCTGGGGATTGGTTGACCTGCTTGCGATCCTTCCGTCGGTCTTTCTTATCCTCGGTGTCGGCGTCGCGGGCGGTTTCCTCCGCACGTTGAGGGTGCTCCGAGTCCTTCGGACACTGAAGATCTTGAGACTCGCCGTGACCCGCCTAGCGCACAGCACCGCGCATTCCGGGAAACGGCGAAACACGATCTGGATTGACCTCCAGATCTATTCCATGGCGGTCTTTGTTGCGTTGGTGCTTTCAGCATCCCTCGTATATGAGGTTGATCACCTGAGCGAAGGATCACCGTTCACCGACATCCCCACAAGCCTCTGGTGGGCGGTCGGGATGCTCGCAACGCACGGAAGTCCCCTCATGAGTGCTTCGGCTTCGGCACCGGTAAAGATCATCGCATCACTGACGATGCTCACGGGCGTGGCACTGTTCAGCATACTTACGAACGTCATCGGCCGGTCGCTGCTCACGACCCTTTTCGGTGATGACGGCCGGGACGATGCCGCGAACGAACGTAACCGTCGCAGACGAGCCGAAGCAGCGGAAGCGGCGCGGCAGGTCGGGCCAAAGATTTCGGATCAAGTTGACCGTGCAATAAGCTCATCTGGCCTATTGGCAGGTCCGGAGGCGCCTCCCGTACCTGCACATCTGTCCCATGGCTGGGGTCGCTGGCTCTGGTCCTCGTACACGAACATCTATTCCCGGGAATACGAGATAGTTTCGAAGCTTGTGACATTTTCCATCTTCTTGGCCACGGCCACCATCATGGTCGAATCGTTGCCTTCATTCGTAGAGCAATACGGCCCGCTAATCGAGGCGACCGAATCGCTTGTTCTCGTGGTCTTCGTCTTGGATTACGTGGCACAGATCTACATTGCCCCGGATCGTTGGGGGTATATCCGCTCATTCTGGGGCATCATTGACGCAATCGCCATCGTGCCCGGCCTTTTCCCGATTTTGGGAATAACCCAGATCAAATCCATCCGTCTGTTCCGGATCCTGCGTGTCCTGCGCGTCCTGAAGCTCTTGAAAGCCGCAGCGACGCGTGCCCGACACACTGTTGCCAAGAATCAAGATACGTTCCGGACCGATCTCGAGATTTACGGGATTGCCCTGTTTACGGCGGCAATCCTGTGCGGGACACTCATCTGGTTCGCTGAAGGCGACGTTGAATCGGGGTCATCTGCACCCAATGCCTTTGAAGGGTTGTGGTTCGCGGTTGTAGCACTCACCACGACCGGTGCAGGAGTGAACGCCCCTACGACCCTCTTCGGACGAGTGGTGGCCTCCTCAACCATGATCGTCGGACTCGCCCTCTTCGGTGTCCTGACCAGTGTCATCGGGCGGGCGATGCTCAAGTCGCTCTTCGGTGACGACGGTGGCGAAGATGGTGACCTTGCGACGTTCGATTCCGACGACGATAGTGGAACACAGGTGGACTACGGGTCCGTCTCAAAGGTCGGTAACTGATACAACCCATTTCTTCATCGACCCAACCGGATTTCACACACGGGGAGAGTGTTCATGGACGCCACGAAACCGGGCTTGGATGGTTACGGTCGTGATGTCTATGCCTCTGCGAAAGGCGATGTTGATGAAGCAACCATCGAGCGCCTGAGAGGGGTCAGCGTCGCAACCGCGTGGTCAGTACTGAGCAAGGCCGGCATCCTCCATCCCTGCATGGCAGGTGTTACCCCGCTATCGGACCCAGAGGGATTGCCCCTTGTCGGCCGGGCCCGGACACTTCGCTACCTTCCACTGCGTGAGGACCTGTTACCCCTTCTACGCGCTGCAGGTCATGCGAACCCCCAACGACAACTGTTTGAACTGGTGAGTTCAGGCGACGTCGTGGTGATTGATGCAATGGGCCAGACGGAAGCCGGAACCTTGGGAGATATCCTGGCAACTCGTCTCAAGGCGAGGAACGTCGCGGGAATCGTCACCGACGGATGCGTCCGCGACGCGCCATTCATCAAGCGGATGGGTATCCCGGTGTTCACCAAGAGCGTGCATCCGGGGGCCAACACTAGCGCCTTGCTGCCATTTGAATTCGACGGACCTGTCCAGTGCGGCGGGGTTACCGTGCTACCCGGCGACATCATTCTTGGTGATGAGGATGGCGTCGTGGTTATCCCGGCTCATCTGGCAGCAAAGGTTGCCGACGACGGGCTTGAGCAGGAACGCCTTGAAGGGTTCCTACGCATACAGGTAGAGAACGGGGAGTCCCTGCGTGACGCGTACCCGCCAGGACCCCGCCTGCGCGAGGCCTATGACGCATGGTGCCGTGAGAACCCCCACGGGTAAATGATTGTGGCGTCGGTGCCACGTACTTCAGGACTGGGAACCCGGTCTCGCGTACCATCGGGGAATGATTTGGCCGGACCGTACCCAGTCCTGCGACCGTTGCCATGAAGTTGATCGGGGGTCGCGAACATGAAGTCATCGATGACCCAAGACTGGTCCGGGGCAACCAAGGTCCCAGTTCTCCGGTCTATCGCGCACACGCTGATCAATGGCAATTACGCGCTTTTCATGGCCGGGAGTTTCTGCTCGGCGCTCGGCGGGTGGGTTCAGGCCGTCGCCATCGGATGGCTGGTGTTCGATCTGACTGGGTCACCATTCGTCTTGGGTCTGGCGAACTTCGCGCAGATGTCGCCACTCTTCTTTCTCGGCCTCATCGGCGGCGTTCTTGCTGATCGTGCCGACCGTCGAATCGTCCTGATGATAGGACTGTCAGTCGGCACCGTAGCAATCTCCATCCTTGCCGGACTGACGTACATGGGTCTGGCGACGGTGCCCATCATCCTTCTCATCTCCCTGGTGCTGGGACTGGCCAACGCTGCCGTCTGGCCCGCATGGCAACCCTTCATCAAGGAGCTTGTGCCCACCGAACGACTGCGTGAGGCCATCGCCTTCAATTCCGCGCGCTTCAACCTCAGCCGTGTGCTGGGTCCGGCTTTCGCTGGCGGCCTGCTTGCCAGTTCAGGCGCCGCCGCCTGCCTTGCGGTCACCGCGGCAACCAGCTTGACCGTGGTGGCCTCGACCTACGCAATCCGGCGCCCGGCACCACTCAGGGCGGCACGAGGCGCACCGTGGATGTCGTCTCTCGGCGAGGGTCTCTTGTACGTCAGGGAAGACCGCTTCTCGTTCCGTCTGTTGGCCGTGACGACACTTTTCGGATTGGTCGTGATGCCATATTCGACGTTTCTGCCCGCCCTGGCGCGTGACGTCTTGCACTGGGGACCGGAAGGTCTCGGACAACTCCTGACCGCGGCGGGACTGGGCGCAGTCGGCGGAGCCGTCTTGAACGGGGCACCGTTCATCGGTGCCCATCCCAGGCATGCGATGGTGGCATTCAGCCTCATCGGCGGAATATCAACGCTTATGCTCGTCGCGGGCGCACGGTTTCTCGAGGTCGATGCCTGGATCGCGTGGTTCGCACTCGCCGGCACAGGACTGGGTACCGTTGGCTTCCTGACTAGCGCCAACGCAACCCTCCAGATGCGCATTCCGGATCATCTCGTGGGCAGGGTCATGGGATTGTGGGTAGTGCTCAACGCGGGGACCAACCCGCTTGGAAGCTTGGCACTGGGGTGGTTGGCGGAGTATGTCCCGCTTACCACCATCTTCGGAATTGGCGGAATGGCCAGCATTGTGGTCGCAGGAAGTCTGGCAATCGCTCTGAGGAATGAAGCAGACACCTTCACTCCCGCCTGAAACTGGTGCACCGCCATTCGGTGGGACGTCAGAGGGTCAGCGCGTCAAGGGCAACCCTGAGGGCATCGGGTAGCGAGTACCCGACGGCTTCGACAGCAGCATCGACATCCGCAACGGTTTCTGTACCCACAATCACGCTGGCGATCGCCGGACGGCCAAGCAACCACGACAGGGCCAAGGTCGCCGGCGCCTGTCCCCAATCCTGCGCAATCGTGACGAGACGGTCTGCCAGATGGATCTGAGACGGGGTGAAGTCAACTCCACCACGGCGGACCCGTTCAGGGTCTCCGGCCGGATGGGCTAGCGAAACGCTTCCGGTCAGCAGACCGACTTCAAGGGGCGAGTAGACCGTAACGCCAACATCGAGAGCCTTGCACGCGGGCAGCACCTCGGTTTCGACAGCACGATTGGCAAGGTTGTAGGGCATCTCCATGGCGATCGGTGCGGACCAACCGCGCCGATCGCAGATCCAATGGGCGCGTGTCAGTTCCCATGCAGCAAAATTCGAGAACCCGACATATCGGACCTTGCCGTCCCGCACAAGGTCATCAAACGCCCGGAGCGATTGTTCAAGCGGGGTGGTTGGATCCTCATGATGCGCGTAGTACAGGTCGATGTAGTCGGTCCCCAGCCTTCGGAGCGACGCCTCACATTGGGCAACGATATGGCGTCGGGTCAATCCTCCGCCACGCGGACCGCCATCATTCGGTCCTTCCCCAACCCGTTCCTGAACCTTCGTGGCGATGACCACTCTGTCCCGCCTGCCACGAACGGCCTTGCCGACAAGTTCCTCTGATCCCGGCCGTTCACGCCACGTTGGCATCCCGGGGCGATCGAAGCGTTCCTGATTGCCATACGAGTTGGCGGTGTCTATGAAATTGATGCCAGCGTCAAGCGCGTGTGCAACAAGATCATCGGAGGCACGCGCGTCCGGACGCAGTCCAAAGAAGGCCGTGCCCAGACACACCGTTGAGACGCGAACGCCGGATGCTCCAAGAATTCGGTATTCCACAATCTCTCCTCCGAACTACAACGTGTGCCGACTTGCCGACCCCATCAGCGAGCTTTCGTCCCCAGGTAAGGTCAGAAGTGTTGCGGTGTCCGAGAGTGAGGCTAGCCTCCAGAGATCGCCGTGATGAAATGGACCTCGGAATCCGGACCGACTTCCTGATACATTGCCACCCGGTTGGTGTATGCAATGTCATCTACCGCGACAGTCTGGCTCGGCTTGAAATACGCGCCGTTGCACAGGCGGTCCTTCATGCCAGGAAATTGGACGTCGAGTTCATCGACGACCGCCCGGACCGTCTGGCCCAGGACGTGGACCTTAGTCTGGCCCCCGGCGAGGTCCCGCAAGTCAGGTGATAGAAAAACGATCGCCATTGTTCGCTGCCTCCGGCACATCGCGCAATGCGAATGAACAAGTAAAGAGATGCCATTCCCCCGCCCGCATCGACGGTGCGAGGGAACGGCATTAGTCAGGAATGCTTCGGCCAAGCCTAGATGACGCCAAGGGCATGGAGGACTGCACCCGGGTTCATTGGCAATGCA
>DDYL01000157.1:0-985 GCA_002347925.1 Chloroflexi bacterium UBA2235
GCTTCGTATGAGAGGACCAACCGGTGGCGCAGGATGTCTGGCGCCAATGTCCAAAGGTCTTCGGGGAGGGCGTACGACCGCCCACGCAGCAGCGCGAGTGCCCGCGCACTTGTGATCATGTTGATCGATGCGCGTGGGCTCGCCCCGAAGGTAATGAACCGCCGGAGGTGCGTCAGGTCGAACAATTCGGGATTTCGGGTTGCCGTCACGATCTGTACAGCGTATTCATGCAGCTTCGTATCGATGGTGATCCGGTCTGCCTCTCCCTGCCACCATCGCAGTCGTTCAGGGGTCAGACGCTCCCTGACCTTGGCGGAGGTGCCTGTGACCCGAGCCACGATTTCCAGTTCGTCCTGCAGGCTCGGGTAGCCAACAATCGTCTTGAACATGAACCGGTCAACCTGTGCCTCAGGCAACGCGTACGTCCCGTCATGTTCGATCGGATTCTGCGTCGCCAGCACGAGGAACGGATCCGGCACCGCATATGACGTCCCGCCTATGGTCACCTGGCGTTCCTGCATGACCTCAAGAAGCGCACTCTGGACCTTAGCCGGGGCACGGTTGATCTCGTCCGCGAGCAGGAGGTTTGCAAAGACTGGCCCAAGTTCGACCCCGAAGTCCCCGGTGGCTTGCCGGTAGATTCGGGTGCCCACCAAGTCGGCCGGAACAAGATCAGGGGTGAACTGGATGCGCCGGAACGTGCCTCCAACCACCTCGGCGATCGTCTTGACCGCGAGGGTCTTTGCCAGACCGGGAACTCCCTCCAACAGGATGTGGCCGCGGGCCAGCAGCGCAACAAGCAACCGTTCAATCAAGGTGTCCTGACCGACGATCACCTGCTTGACTTCGCTGAAGACCCGTTTGAGCTCGTCGGACCCGCCGACGCGGTCTTCAACCCGGGACTCGGACGCAATCGCCAAGGCCGTCACCCTCCATGATCCCGGTGCGTGCCGGTCCACCATGCCGGCAACAATTCCGTGCCGGC
>DDYL01000157.1:1023-7498 GCA_002347925.1 Chloroflexi bacterium UBA2235
GTGGGAATCGGCAATCGGGATGTGCGTACGCCCGAACGTGATTGCATTCCCGTACCCCTCGCGACCGCTTACGGGCGGGAAGTCCGACCCCCACATCATTCGTTCCGGGCCGTACGCCTTTAGCGCCATGTCAACGAACCGCAGCGTATCGAAGTACGGGGACCATGGCGATGTCGTGAAACTGTAGAAGCCGCTGACCTTGAGCACCGTATTGTCGAAGGCGCTCAGCGCCAGCGCACGCTGGTACGTCGGGTAGGGGGCATCCTCACGCGGGTTCGGGTGAGACAGGTGTTCCACATGCAGGCGTGCCTTGGTGAAACGCCGGACCGTCGCGACCATCTCATCTGATGCAAGGTGGGCCAGCGTCCCGGCCATCGTGATGTTCAGTCCGAGATCGTTCGCCTTCTCCCAGAGGGCAATCGCACCCGGGATACCCGCGAAAAGATCGGCCAGGTAGAGGCGTATGCCCTGGACAGCCGGGTGGGTTCCCACGATTGCCTCAAGGGTTGCGGTCGCATGCGGGTCTTCGGGATTGACCAGGCAGGCGATCGCGAATCGGCCGGGATGGCGTCGAGCGCAGTCGATGAGGTAGTCGTTGTCAAACATGCCCATGTGCTGCACCAGGACGGCGTGGTCAACCCCGTGATGCCCCATCTGGTCGATCAGGCTTTCAACGGGTTCGTACTTCGTGAGCCCCGCGTGGACATGGGTGTCGACGGTCGGTGCGTGGGAAGGGGTTGGCATGGCTTGGTGATCCTTTCGGCGTCGTGTCGCCCGGTATGTTGCCCGAGACGATACCCGTCAGGTTGACTGGCTTGGTTGAGCCAGGGTTATGACGGTCGGGCCTTTCACGGCCACTTAGGGTGCCGTGTCGACCGGTCCATGGATTGCAGTGAGGTGCCACAGGTCCGGGTGGTCGAGGGGCGGTGATGGCGGACCTTGCCAAGGGAGCTGCCCCCCTTGCAGGATGGTCATGGCCGGACCGATGTGATCGCGCACTCGAACAAGGGCATCGGTACTCCTCGCCCGAAGCGGGACGAGAAGCAATCGGGGGTTCCCCGACGGATCATCCAGTGCGTTCAGTTCCTCAGATGTCGCGTGTGCGATCCACTCGTCAATCGCCCGGATATCCGGGACNNTCGATGACGAGGTCGGACTTGGCAGCGGTCCGACGAATGTCACGGTGATTTGCTTCGCTCCCGTTGGCGGACACGTTCTTCCAGTGGCTGGACCTTGCCCAGAGATCGACACTTGCCATGCCTGACCACTTCCCATTGGCAGGACGGGAACCGGGTACCTCGCCGCCTCCGTCGTGATCCCGTCCATCGAGAATGAACGTGGCGTGTTCTCCGCTTTCAGGACCGCACCCGTCGGATATCGATCCAGCAGCCGTGCCAGTCCATTTCCCGCCGCTTCCGAGTTTGACGGAATGACGACCGTATCGATCGCACGGTCCCATGGCCGTAGCGAAACACCAACGGCGTGCGCCGCACCCTCGATTGTCGGGCCTCCGCCGATCACCATCCTTGGTCCGCCGGGGATCGCAATCATTGCCATCACCGCATCCGGCGAACCGTCGAAGTGAGGGATGACAAGGCGTTCCCCCATGGCACTGGCCCCCGTCGTCGGTGCCAGCGGCGCGCCCGTAGAGGCACGGGCAGTGCGGGTGTTTCCCAGTTCCGGCATGGCAATCATGAGGATTGCGACGATGCACAGGGTGATTGCACCGGGGTGCCAACCGATCTGCAATCCAGCCACCTGGCGGGTCGCCGATTGGCGTGGGGTCATCTCTGCAACGACGCCGAGAAGGACCAGCCCTACGAGATAGACGGTTACCCAGACTGGTGACCACGGTGTTGATGGCATCGCGGCGCCGGGGAGTGATGCGCTCCATTCCACGAGCCTGATCAGCAGTGTGGTCGGGGTCCACGCGGTGACCGCGAGGATGGTCATGACCGCGTCGTTGATCGCTCCAGACGAACTCCACACGTATCCGACCGATGCGATGGCCACCGATGCCAGCATGATCGGCGGGATCAGGATGATCCCCGGGATCGTGGCCGCAACGCCAAGGAGTGGGACGTTCCCCAGGGTTCCGGCGATCACCGGCAGGACAAAGACTTGCGCGCCTGCAGTGGCGGAAATGGCCTCTCGCAGGGGAATGATCGCGAACGGCGCCCGAAAAAGCCTCCCCAGGGTCGCGACACTTCCCGTGGTTGCACCGGCCGACTGCGGTATGAGCCATCGGTCGAACGTCGGCGCAAGCCACACGAGACCAGCGGTTCCGAGAAAGCTCAACTGCCATCCAACATCGTCCAAGGTGGACGGGGACCATCCCGCGAGTGCCACGCTTCCCCACAGGAGCGCCCCGGAAACCGCACCTCGGCGTCCCGTGGCGTATGCGACGACCAGCAACTGGGTGAGTGTCCCGGCACGAAGGACGCTTCCCGAAGTGCCTACCAGGGCCACGAAGATCCACAGTGCGACTGAGACGATCACAGCGCGGATCACCCGCCAACGCGCTGTCCGACGCGTCCCGCCCAATCCTGCGAGCCACGTTGTGGCGCCAGCAACAATGGAGACGTTGTATCCGGAGATTGCGATCAGGTGGCTTGCCCCGGTCGTCCGGAACGCATCACTCAGCCACGGTGGAAGGTCGTTCCGATCTCCGAGCAGGATGCCGACCGCAAGTGATGCCTCCGGTTCGGGGAGGTAGCGAAGGATAGGTGCGGCTAGCGATTGTCGCCACGCGCGCGCTGTCCCGGCGATAGCCACGCCTGGTGACGACCCGTGGATCTGCTCAGTTGTCCGGGCGTGGAAGATTGCGGAACCACCCCCGAGACTACGTCCAGTCCCCGATGCTTCGATCCCGTCTCCTTGCGTCCATCTCGTTGACACGGGTGCCATGACCCGTAGCTCTCCACTGACGGCCAGCCAGCGGCCATCCTTGGTGACGACAGCATCCACGTGCACCGGTACGTCCTGGGTCGTGCCCCGCGGTACCGGATCACTGGTCACCGATCCGCGTACCCTCGTGATGTCAGGCAACACCTGCACAAGCGCTTCGTTTTCGGTGTTCCGTTCGCTGGCTACACCCCGAAGCAGGCCAATCGCCAGGCCCAGCAACGTAAGTCCAAGGGCAATCCGGGCGGGCATCCGGTTTCGGAGCAGGATTCCGCCCCCGGTTGCCGCGAGGATCAACGCGCAAAGGCAGATCCCCGCGGTCCACCATCCGCCCCCGATCAGCTTTGCGCCATTCCAGGTGACCCAGAGGCCAGTCAGGATGCCAAGCGGAACCCCGAGGATCACCGTCTTCCTACCCTAGTGACACGTAAGGCAGTGCACGTCGCAGGATTGCCGTAGAGATCCCGGCTTCACGCAGGTTGGCAACGGACTGCACGGGACCATGCGCCGACCGGTAGGCGATCACGCGTTGCACGGAAACCGACCCGAACCCAGGCAGTCGTTCGAGGTCGGCCGCACTCGCCTGATTGATGTTCACCCTCGGACGTCCGTCTGGTGTGGCCGGGTCTGCGAGCAAGGCCTCCAGGTCCTCACTTGGTGGCGCCGTTGGGGCAGGACGCACCGCCGCGCCTTGGCTCGTACCCGTCCGGGCAGCAGGTGTGCCTGGTTTCGCGGCCGGCGTCGTGGGCCGGGTTGTAGCAGGGCTTGTGTCGACGTCAACCACGGTTCGCTTGACAGGGATGTCCAGACGCTGTTCGTCCCGGATCCGCACAGCCAGGTTCAGCGTCGCGGTGTCTGCATCGGCGGTCAGTCCGCCAGCGGCACGTATGGCGTCTTCAATCCGGTCACCCACCCGGAGACCATGCACTCCCGGGTTCGCGACGGCACCCGTCACATGGACCCTCACCGATGTCCCGGAGAATGCCGTCGCTGCGGAAGGTGGCGAAACTCCCGGGGCGGCCGGTTCCATTGCAGGCGATGGGGATCGTGCCTGCCACACCACGATCACTGCCAGCGTAATGGCGATGACGATCAAAACGGGTCCGACAAAACGTCTCACGCGCATCCAGTCCGGTGGTGGGGTTCCGTGCGCCGCGTCCCCTGGTGGGAACTCCGGCGTGCCGGGAATGGCCTGACTGTGCTGCCCGGCAGCGCCCCCAAGACTCAACATAACAATTCACTCTATCGTACACCGCACCTGTGGTTGCATTGCTACTTGGTCTTGATTACCGTAAAAGCGATGTGAATTCGTGTCGTATTGAGATGTGCAGTGATGCATGAGTTGGTCTCACGCTTGGGAACAGGCCTACGGCAGACCCGGGCCCGGGTTTCCCTCCTTGTCTTGGCCCTCGTCCTCGGGACCTTCGAGGCACGGCCAGACAACGGACCGATGTCCCCCACCCACTTGGTCAGCGAAACCACCCCAATGGTGGATGTCGTCGTCCAATCGACGCGTGACGTTGGGCGGGGACTGGCCGGGCGTGGCGGCCGGGTACGAACCGTCATCCCCACCGGTTTGTCAAGGGCAGGCCGTCATTTGTCCGGGACCGGGTTCCTTGCGACGGCGCGTGTGCCTCAAGCAGTCCTCCCAGAGATTGCTGCATGGCCGGGCGTCGTTGCGGTCGTCGTCGGCGAACGACTTGTGCCTCAACTGGATCAATCGGTGTCGGCGGCGCATGTTGGCGCAACTGATGTCTGGGCCGTCGCGACGGATCACATTGGCCGCTCGGTCACGGGCAAGGGTGTCCTGGTCGGGATCGCGGACACCGGTGTCGACTGGTCCCACGGCGACTTTCGGTTGAACGGTGGCGCCACCAGGATTGCCGCACTGTGGGACCAGAGTGCAGGGGCGGGTGCGCTGCCTTCAGGTCTCCCATCCGTCGCGTACGGTCGGGCATTCTCATCCGCCCATATTGACGTGTGGAACGCGTCGGCCACTGTTCCCGGCACGCCGTGTGGGTCGGCGGCGTGCGTTGCCTCCGGCGCAGCCGGCGTGAACACTCCCGATGACCGATCGGCCGGTGGTTCTTCCTCGTCCGATGCCCCTGCGGGTCACGGCACACACGTCCTGGGCGCCGCCGTCAGTGGAGGCCGGGCCTTGTCGTGTGAAACCGTTGGGTGTTCGCCGGTCCCCTACCGGGGCGTGGCCCCCGATGCCGACATCGTTGTGGTGCGAACCGACCTCCAGACTACCCACGTCATTGACGCGTGGACGTGGATGCGGGATCTTGCACGGATGCGCGGACAACCACTCGTGATCCTCAACGCCCTGAGTGTCGCGCGTGCCGGGGCACACGACGGTACGCATCCCCTTGAGGTTGCGATCGACGCGATCAGTGGCCCGGGCACCATCATCGTCACCGCATCCGGCAACAACGGCGCGCTTGATGCCCATGCGTCGGGGATCGCGTCAACCGGAACCCTTTCGAATGCAAAGTTCGCGGTCTATTCCGGCGACTCGCCTACCGTCGATGCCAACATCGACCTCTGGACCCGCGCTGCCGATCTCTTGGAGTTCCGGCTCGACGATCCTTACGGCCAGCAAGTCTTTCCGTTCACCGCGACAGGCGCCGGCGCGATGGTTGCAACCACGAGCGATGGCACGTCAGTCAGTTTCAATCCGTCGGCTGAAGCACCAGCGACCACCAATGGTGCGCACGCGACAATCTCGCTGCATCGTTCGAGAGGCCTTCAGGGCGCGTGGACCTTGAGTGTCCACGCACTCTCAGTCGGCGAGAACGACGGAAAGGCAACTCCCGGGCGCTGGGACGCGTGGATCGATCCGGACACGAAGGGAACTGTTCGGTGGCTTGACACGGCATCGTCCGGTACGACCAACGGGATTGACCTCACCGGCACGCTTTCCGAACCTGGGACCGCACGGCAGGCGATCGTGGTGGGAAGCTACGTTTCGCGCGGTTCGTGGGTAGACGTCACTGGCACATCCCGCCAGCCCGCGCCAACACCAGTGATGGGCGCAGTCTCAACGTTCAGTGGACGAGGCCCAGCGCGCGACGGCTTGGCGAGGCCAGACATCGCTGCTCCCGGCGAGGTGATCGTTGCCGCCCGGTCGCAGACGGCAACGATCGCAGACAGCAATCTCGTCGGGTCAGCCGCGCGACATCGTGCCGCCTCTGGAACGAGTGTTGCGGCGGCCCACGCCGCCGGGGTCGTTGCCCTTCTCATGCAGGTGAAATCCGACCTGACCCCAGACCTCGTACGGACACTCTTGCGTGAAGGTGCATCGGCGCCGCCGGGAGGGGCGTGGGACGGCGCGTGGGGCACCGGGCGCCTCCGGGCCGCGCCCGCCGTTCAGGCTGCGCTTGCCCTCCCACTCTCGGTTACCCCGACCGCAACGTCGGCAGCTACCCCAACGTCCAGTGCCACTGCGACGTCCACGCCACTGCCTACCGCCACTGCGACGTCCACGCCACCGCCTACGGCCACTGCGACGTCAAACTTTGGAGCAACGGCTTCTGCCACACCGACTGCAGCGGCTTCCGTGACTGCG
>DDYL01000096.1:0-2150 GCA_002347925.1 Chloroflexi bacterium UBA2235
TCGGGAAGGTGCGTTCGCACGGAACTTCGGCGTGCCATCTGACGGTTGACCCATCCGGGACGCATGTGATCGTCACGAATTACGGGAACGGGCGCGTTGCGGTCTTCCCGATCGGTGCCGACGGTGCCCTGGGAGAGGCGACGCACGTCGTCCAACATGAAGGACGCAGCACGCACCCGGACCGCCAACACGGGCCGCACGCGCATTACGTGATGTTTGATCCATCCGGAAAGTACGTGATGGTCTGCGACCTCGGACTGGACAAGGTGCTGATCTATCACCTCGACACCGAGACGGGGCACCTCTCGCCGGCCGACTTCCCGTACGCGCAGATCAGCTCGGGCGCGGGTCCCCGCCACATGGACTTCACGCCGGACGGCCGGTTCGCGTACGTGGTGAACGAGGTCGGGTCGTCGATGTCTGCGTTCTCATGGGATGCTGATCGCGGGGCACTGGTGTATGTGGATACCCACACGACCATTCCGGTCGACTTCCACGAGAACACGTCCTGCGCACAGGTGCGGGTACACCCCAATGGGCACTTCGTGTACGGGTCGAACCGAGGGCATGACAGCATCGCAGTCTTCGGCATTGACCAGGGAACGGGCCGGTTGATCCCGCATGGCCAGGCATCATCCGGTGGGAAGACCCCGCGCAACTTCACGCTTACCCCTGATGGTGCGTGGCTTCTGGCGGCGAACCAGGGGAGTGACACTATCGTCACGTTCCATGTGGACGCCAAGACGGGTGCGTTGACCAAGGCCGGCCACGTGGTTCACACGAACAAGCCGGTCTGCATCGTGGTGGTGTAGTCGCGTGACCGGGGGGTGAGGCATACACCACCCACCCCCAACCCCTCTCCCGTTGCGACGGGAGAGGGGGGCGCTTCCTCGGTGCTAGACGACGCTGAGGTCGATGTCGTCGCGCCGGGCGCTTGCCGGGCCTCGCGACTCGCTGTCCTTCATCTGGCCGGATGCGTAGTCGAAGACATCCTTGACGTAGACGCGAACCCCGGAACCAGGTGAGGATTCCTTCCAGACGAGGTCCTGGGGTGTCGTGCCCGGCTCCATGAGGGGATAGACCTGGTTCTTGGTGGGAAGCATGACCTGGATCATGTAGGGGCCACTCATGTCGAACATCCGCCGGACGGCCTCGCGGAATGCTTCCTTGGAATGGACGCGTTCGGCGGGAATGCCGTACCCGGCGGCGGTCGCGGTGAAGAGTGGCCACTCGGTATGGGCGAGTTCGTTGGTGGCGGAGGCCAGGACGTTGGCGAGGTCGTCGGCCGTCTCCGCTCGGTTGAGACCTTCGACGATCATCTGGCGGTACGCTGCGACATCGACCTTGCTGACGGTCCGACCACGACGGCGTTCGCTGGTCATGTCGCGACCTTCAAAGAAGAGGCCGTGCCAGTTGGTGACCATGCCGAGGGCGGCGTCGTCGAAAAGGATGATCTTGACTGGGACCTGATATGCGCCAATGGTGTCGAGTTCGTGCGAAGACATCACGAAGCCTCCGTCGCCGACGCACGCGATGACCGTGGCATCAGGACGTCCGTAAGCAGCGCCGACGGCCAACGGGAGGGCGCAGGCCATGCTGCCCATGCCACCCGACGTGATCCACGAACGTGGCTGCGTCGCTGGGAACCACTGCGCGCCCTTCATCTGATGGGTGCCCACATCGAAGGTGGCGACGATTTCGTCAAGATGGCGACCGTTGTCGGTGATGGCCGACGTCATCTCGGCATAGACCCACTCGTGGGAGAGTTCCTCGGACGTGGCATCGTCGTACGAGGCGAACGGCAGTTCGGTCCGAAGTTCGGCCAGTCGGGCGTGCCAGGCATCCCGGGAGGCGACCGTTCGGGATTCAAGCGCCGCGAGGACACGCAGGATGGTGTCGCGGACACCCGCGTGAATGGCCAGGTTCACGGGACGCACGCGGTTCAGTTGCCGGCTGTCGATGTCGACATGGACCAAGGTTGCATCCGGGGAGAACTCTGCCGGACGCGCGCCGACAACCCGGTCGTCGAAGCGGGCGCCGAGGGCAACCGTGACATCGGCGAGGAACGGCGCGATATTGGCAACGACGGTGCCGTGCATGCCGATCATGCCGAAGTTGTTGGTGTCGTCGGTGGCGAGGATGCCCAAGCC
>DDYL01000096.1:2188-2967 GCA_002347925.1 Chloroflexi bacterium UBA2235
TCGGTGGCGTCGTCGATGACGCAGCCGTGCCCACAGTAGAGGACTGGCCGGTCGGCGGATGCGAGGAGGTCGGCCAGTTGCCTGATCTGCTCGTCGGAAGCCTGTGGGGTGGACCAGTCGTGGCGGGCGATGAACTCTTCCCACGGACGCATCACTGACGGCTTGATCTGGATGTCCTTGGGGAAGTCAACGAGGACCGACCCGGGACGTCCGATCATGGCGGCGTGGTAGGCCGCAACGAGTGCGGGTTGGACCTCTTCCGGCCGCTCGGGTCGGAAGCTGGCCTTGGTGGCCTTGCCATGGGTGATGGAGACGATGTCGATGGCCTGGAAGGCTTCAGGCTCGGCGGTCGTCGCGGTGTTTCCGGTGAGGGCAATCACTGGTCGGCTGTCACGGAAGGCATCGGCCAGTCCGGTGATCAGGTTCGTGGCGCCGGGGCCGGAGGTGCCGGTGCACCAACCCGCACGGCCTGTTGCGGCCGCATATCCCTCGGCCTCGAACGCCGCGCCCTGCTCGTGTCCGGTGAGGATGTACCGGAAGCCACCGTCGCCGTGTGCGTGGGTGAGTGCGTCATTCAGGGGGAGACTTGCCCCACCGGGGATTCCGAAGACGTATTCGGCACCGGTGAGGCGCATGAACTCGGCGGTCATGTCGGCGCCGCTCAGGGACTGGCCGTAGCGCGTCGTGCCTGGGAGACCCGGCTTCGCAAGACCCGGGAAGAGGCGGGTGCGCAAGGGCGTCATGTCGGTGCCGTGGGTGGCACTGGTCTGGTCCTGGGC
>DDYL01000096.1:3027-7737 GCA_002347925.1 Chloroflexi bacterium UBA2235
CCCGCCGTTCATCGCCGACCCGGAGGTCGCGGTGGGGACGGGGGCACAAAGAAACGCCTCCGTCCGGTTCAGGGACGAGAGGGAACTCTCGCGGTACCACCCTGATTCCGACACGCGTCGCCGCGCGAAGGCACTTGCGGGCGCATTCCTGCGCCACTATCACGATAACGGGTGACACCGGCCCGGTCTCTGTCCTGAGTGGTCCCGTCCGGCTCCTCCATGGTTGCACTCGTCACAGCGGACGTGCGCGGCACTCACGGGGATCGCAGGGCGAGGCTCTGGACTTTGGCGGACAGCTCAGGAGGGACTTCGTTTCGCCCGCAGCACCCGCTTGCACCGTACCGGGTTCGCTGTATCTGCAAGTATCGAAACTACTAGGCTCCGTCGTTGCCTGTGAGGTCAGTATAGCCACGGTTGCGCAAACCGGCAAGCAGTTGCGGAGAGCGCAACACTGATCCATCGGGCATTGATCAGATGTGGTCCGCTAACCGTTCGTAACCTTGCCTCGGGGCCTCCGTTGACACGAGGGATGATCGGGCGGCACTGTAGCCGCAGATTCCGGCCCAGACGGGAACGCCATGCCCACGTTACTCTTCGCCAACCTACCGGTCGAGAACTTCGCCCGGTCGCGCGCCTTCTTTGAAGCTCTCGGTTACCACTTCAACCCGCAGTTCACCAACGAGAACACGGGGTGCCTCGTAATCTCCGACACCATCTACGTGATGCTGCTGGAACATGCACCGTTCGCGGGCTTCGCGCCGCGCCCGATTGGCGACACGCACGGCGAGGTGCAAGCGTCTCTGTCGCTGACGGCGCCGTCGCGCGAGGCCATCGACGAGATCCTTGCAAAGGCCGAGGCGGCCGGTGCCACGGTCGATCCCGAGATTTCGGACCGTGGCTACATGTACTCCCGCCAGTTCACCGACGTTGACGGCCACATCTGGACCTACCTCTGGATGGATCCGGCCGCTGTCGAAGCGCATTGAGTTGAGGCGCGAGGAGGAACCCATGACCACGCTGGCTTTCGTGAACCTGCCCGTCGCCGACCTTGGCCGGTCGACCGTCTTCTATGAGGCGTTGGGGTATCGCTTCAATCCGCAGTTCACCGACGAGAAGGCGGGCTGCCTCATCATCTCGGACACCATCTACGCGATGCTCTTGGTCCGCCCGTTCTTCGGCGAGATGTTCGGCCGACCGGTGGCGGACGCGCACGCGACGACGTCGATCATGGTGTGCCTGATGGTCGACTCGAAGGACGAGGTCGACCGGTTGTGCAACGCGGCGATCGCTTCGGGCGGGCGGAAGTACAAGGATGTTGAGGACCGCGGGTTCATGTATGGGTGGGGCTTTGAGGACCCGGACGGGCACGTCTGGGAGGTCGGGTGGATGGACCCGGCGCACGTGATGCCGGAGGGTGAACCGGCGTAGCGCGCCCTCCTCCCCGGGGTCTGACGCACCGGTCGCAAGTCCCGTCGATTGCTGATATGCCTGATCCTGATAGCCGCTTGGTCGGTCATGCCCAACCGAACGGCGTACCAGTGATCAGGTGCGGACGTACCCGCTTGGCTTCTTGACCACGAGTGTCCCGGCCATGATGTCGTGCAGGCACTGCTTCCGGGTAGTGAAGGCGGCCATGATGAACCCGATGCCAAGGATGATCGCCGAGAGAATGTGTCCGAGGTAGCGCCCGGTTGCCCGGCCGAAACTGATTGGCCGGTATTGGTCGTCGGTCACGACGAGGCCGAGGACGATCTTGCCGACCGTTCCCTGGAACTTGGACGACTCCATCAGGGCGCGGTAGAGCCAATCACCGAACAGGTTGAGCATGGCGGAGACCGTGCCGGTATCGTCACCGCCGGCAATGATGGCGCCGACGAAGGCAGACACGACACTCAGGATGATGAGGTCGATGATGCTTGCCACGAACCGGAGCCAGAACCCGGCATATGTGTAGGTGGTAGCAATCTCAACGTCAGTCGCGCCCGACCATGCCGGTGACGCGACGCTGACGCGCTGCCCGCAGCTGGGACAGAACTGACTACCCGCGGCGATCGCGGTTCCGCACCCAGAACAGAATGCCGCCGTGGCCATGGACACTCCCATCTCACGCCTGACACGTCCTGGTCAGCGTGTTCCGCGTTGACCCCATGCTAATCCACATCGGATCTCGGTGCGCGGTGAAAGGACGCTAACGCAGAACCCGGGCACTCCGCACTGCAACCACTCGGCCTGATTGCCATTCGTTTCGCTCATGACCGGGTGCCGATTCGAGATTTGGCCCAAGGGAGCGGTGGGACCTAGGGGTTTGGAGTGCCTACGGCTGGATGTTCCCCGACGATGAGGGTGGCGGACATGCCCGACGCCACATGGCTGGGGATTGAACAGATGATCTCGTAGGTTCCCGGCTTGTCCAGTTGGAATGACGTCATTGCGCTTCCCAAGGGAGGCACTTTCAGGGTCCCATCGACGCCCTTGATCGAAATGGTGTGGCCAACGTTGTCCTTGTTGGCCAAGGTGATCGTGATCAGGCCCGGCTGGCTCATGCTGAGGGCGTTTGGGCTGAGGTGGAAGTCTTCTGCGGTGACGGTGATCGGGACCGTGACATTCCGGACCGGCTCACGCGCCGGCGCATCCGGCATGTGCGGACCCGGTTCCACGGACATGATGCCGGGTGTCAGGCCGAACATGTAGGCAAGCCCGATGGCGCTGGCGAGAAAGACGGCGGTCAGACCGGCGATCGCGCCACCCACCGCCGATGTGCGCATGGTCGGCGGTGGGTCCAGGTAATGACTGGTTGGATTGAGTAGCGGTGTCCGGACGCCGGGATGTCCACCCTGCGCATGAAGCGCCTTCCATCCACCTGTGTCATGGCCTAACGGGACAACGCCGGGGCGGCGGTCATTCGAAGATGACCGCCGTGGGGTATGGGCGCCGTGGTTAGTGGCCACCTGCGCCGCCGGCACCAGTCTTGATTGACTGGAAGATCTCGGGCCTTGGATCACCCTCGACGACGATCTGACCGGCCGCGCCCTTCTCGAGGCGTCCCAGACTGTGGTCGACGATCGTGAGGGTGCCCGGAACTTCAGTGGTGAACTCGACCACTGTCGCACCGCCCGCCGGGACCATGGTGGTCTGGACGTTTGTGTTGAACTCGGAGGCGCCCTCCGCGTACACCCGGTCAAAGATCTCGCCGATGACATGGAAACTCGAGGTGAGGTTTGGTCCACCGACGCCGAAGAAGATCCGAATGCGCTCGCCGGCCTTGGCCTTCAGGGCATTCTTTCCCGTGAGTGACCCGACACTGCCATTGAACACGACGTACGTTGGCGTCTCGTCAAGCATCTTCTCGACGGCGAACTCCTGGTGACCGGGTTGGGCGCGGTTGCCATTGAGGTAGATGTCGCCTTCCATGATGTAGTACTCACGGTCGACGGGGGCGAGGCCTCCGGGCGGTTCAACGACGATCAGGCCGTACATGCCATTGGAGATGTGATGGGCCACCATGGGTGTGGCGCAGTGGAAGACGTACACACCAGGGTTGAGGGCCTTGAACTTGAAGGTGGCCTCAGTGCCGGGGGCAATCTGCGTGAAGGCGGCCCCACCGCCCTGGCCGGTGACCGCATGCAGGTCGATGCTATGGGTCGCGAGGCTTTGTGCGGAATTCCGCAGGGTCAGTTCCACGGTGTCGCCCTGTCGCACCCGGATCATGGGACCGGGGACGGTGCCGTTGAAGGTCCAGTACGTGTAAGTGATGCCATCTGCAAGCAGGGCACTGACTTCACGGGTCTCCAGATCGACCTTTACCGTTGTTGCTTCGCGGGCGCCGATGGGCAGGGCGATCTGGGGTGCCGGAAGCGGAGCGAGTCCCGGTTTCGCGGCAATCATTGTCGGGACGGCAGCGACCGCCGGGGCAGACCCGGTTGCTGCAACAGATCGCGTTCCGCCTTCCTCGCCGACGACAAGGGTGGCGACCATGCCAGCCTCCTTGTGGCCGGGAATCGAACACATGACCGCATACGTGCCCGGCTTGGTCAAGTCGAACGTGCCGGTGCCCTTCGATGCCGGTAGCGCATGCGCCCGGCCGGTGACGCCCGTGATCGTGAAGTCGTGTTCGACGACACCGGCGTTGGTGAAGTTCACCACAATGGGTCCGGGCTTCTCGATGCTGAATTTGGCCGGGCTGAATGCGAAATCGCGCGCCGTGACGTCGAGTCGTTGTGTCTCGGTGCGGGAATCGGTTGTCCGGGCGGTCGACTGCGACGGGTTTGCGGGCATTCGTGGTCCGGGATTGAATCCCAGCATGTTCGGACGCATGCCTGTTCCGTAGGCGAAGCCGATAATCACGGCGCCGACGAGACCGGCCACGCCGAGGACGGCAGCCACGCCACCGGACATGCCACTCACGGCTTCCTCCCGGTTGAAGAGGGGCGGCGTGGCTAACGTTTGGAGATCAGTGGGCGGGTGTGCGCCGGGTTCCAGAACCGTCATTGGTGGGACCTTTCCAGACCGGCATCACGGGGTCGGCCGGAATGGGTGCCAGGCCGAACGATTCGGCGCAGGTCATTCAGTGCGCGATGGCCACCAGGGTTGCACCGTGCGGCGCGAACCTGATGGTCGACCCTGCAATGTCTCTGGGATCAGCGTCCTCCCCAGGGGGATGCGGGGCATCGGGGGAAACCCCGAGGTAGCCGCCTGCCTGACCCGGAGGGA